>DATIEW010000523.1:0-7367 GCA_035455585.1 Vicinamibacterales bacterium
CTTGTCGGAGCCGGCAGGTACGGGGTCGCCCCACAACAGGGGCAGCTCGAGATCGATGGCGTCGAGGGGTTCGATGCGCACAATCGCGTGACCGTCGTAGGTTGAGGCAAGTACCCAGCGTGAACGCTCCAGACGCAGCACTTCGATCGTCTGGGCGAAAGGGTCGATGATCCAGGCGTGCCGCACACTCTCGCGCGCGTAGATCCGCAGCTTCCGGCCGCGATCGAGCCGCGCCGTGGATGGAGAGATGATCTCGCAGACCCAGTCGGGCGCCAGTGGAAAGAACGCCGTCTGCGGAAGGGCGGACATTCGCTCCCGCCGCCATCCAGCAAAATCCGGCACGAGAACATCGGTGCGGAGATGGATCTCGGGCTCTGCGATAATCCACCAACCCCCGGGGCCTCCCCGGCCGTGACTGAACGCGGGATTCAGGAGCCCGGCCAACGTTGAGGATGCCCAGGCGTGCGTCGGTGCAGGGCGTGGCGACGTCCACAGCTCGCCGTCGACGATTTCGGCGATGAGGTGCCCCGGGACCCTGATCAGATCCTCATACGTTGCCGGTCGTCCGAGGATGACCTGCGGCACGGTTTGCATTGTACATCGTCACGTCGCAACGTCCGTGCCGGCGGGATGGACAAGGATTCCGTAGCGCGTGCCCGCAGAGTACGCGGAAGCCGCAATGCACGAGCTCACCACGTGATGCAGATACTGCATCGCAGGGCCGCAGTCGCTCGGCTGCAGCGATCAGCGCTACTCTATCCATTGACTTCGCGACGGCCCCAGGGTCGGGCCCTGCACCAGTCGTAGGGCCCTGCCCTGAGCGAAGGTCGGAGGGCCAGGTCGAGGAGGTACGGTGAAGATCCCAGCCGGTCTGTTCTCGTGTTGTCCTGGTGCGCGGGTCGCGCGGATCGCTGTCGCGGCCACGCTGTCGTTCGTCTGTATCGGGGCCGCGCAGGAGCAGCCGCCCGTCACGCGACCGGCGGCGCGGCCCATGCGCACCGAGGCGGAGGCCCGCGCGCGCGCCGAGACGCACAGGCGCGAGCGGGAGGAGCTGCGGCGCAAGACCGGCGCGTCGGTGGAGCTGATCTCCGATTACGTGAAGGCGAACGTCGATGCCGTGCCCGAATCGCTCGGGGTCAGCCCCTTCTACAAGAAGTACGCGGACGCCATGGGCATCCCCGTGCTCGCCTCCGAGAAGGTCCCCGACGCCGCGCTCCTCGTGGCGCGCGACATCGTCAACAGCATGCTCGCGGCGCGGCCGGACGTCCGAAAGGCGCTCATCGCGCGCGGCTGGCGGACGGGCGTGATCGCCGAGGTCGAGATGACGATGGATATTCCCGAGTACTCGACGATGAAGCGTCCGGGGGCCCCGCCCGACGAGCCCGTGACGCAGGCCGACCGTGACTATCACGCGAACCGGTCGCGCGGGCTCGGCCGGAATCCCACGACGGGCGCCGAAGAGAACCTGCTCGGTTATCCCGGCACACGTTACTGGGGCGAGCACATCTTCGTCCACGAGTTCGCCCACGCGATGATGACCGGCCTCAGGGACGCCGATCCGCAGATGGTCGCCGCGATCCGCGCCGCGTACGACAAGGCCATGGCGGAGGGCAAGTACGTGCATGTGGACGGTCGGAAGCACTACGCCACGACGAACGCGAACGAGTACTGGGCCGAAGGGGTCCAGTGGTGGTTCTTCTCGAACTTCGGCGAGTGCTTCGCCGGAGGGCTCAAGGTCGAGACGCCGGAGGAGTTCGCGGCGTACGATCCGGCGCTGAACGAGCTGATCGGCCGGGTCTACAACACTCATCGAATCCCGATGGACGTCTTCCACGGCAGACGCATCCGGCCGGTAGGGGAGTGCGGAACGGGCAGGTAGTCAATAGTCGTCAGTCGCCGGTCGGCAGTCGTCAGTCGCAGTCGGCCGTCAGTCGCTAGTCGGACCGTCAGCCAGCGGCCGCTGGCGATGGTCCAGGTCATGCCGTCGGGCAGGTCGAGCCGATAGCGCCCTTGCGACAGCTCGATCTCGAAGCCTCGCGCACAACCGGGGCTTGCTGGTGGGAGCGTGATGCATCCTGCCCAACGCCAGACGACGGTTCGGCATTATTGGATCGCGTGGGCCGCGGCTTGCTGGGCATTGGTGTTTGCGGGGTTCCATGTCGCGTGGGCGGCCGGCTGGTACATCGGTCTCGACCCAGTGGCAGCCGCTGAGGCGTTCGCGAAACCTTCGATGCTGGCGTACGACCTGGTCGTCGTTGCAATGTGCATCCTGGCGGCGCCGGTTGTGTTGGCCCTGGCCATGCCCTGGGGGCAACGTGTGCCGCAGCGTCTCCTCGGCACGCTGGCCTGGACAGGCACGGGCCTGCTCGTCCTGCGCGCGGTGGCCAGCCTGACTCAGGCCGTGTATCTATTAGTGGCGGGGCGCTTCAGCCTTCACCAGATTGGCGGATGGGAACCCTGGTTCTACCTGGGGGCCACACTCTTCGGGATCAATCTGTGGCTGCATTGGCGACCACTGGCGCAGAGGGCGAAGGACCGTTAGCTTCGGTGCTGCGACGTTCAGCTTGAAGACGTGGCGCTCGCGCCGCGTCACCGATAGGACAGGCTACCGCCGCTTGAGACCGAGGGCGCGGATGCGCTTGTGAAGGCTCGTCCGTTCGGTTCCGAGCAGGCGCGCGGCGCCGGAGACGTTCCAGTCGGTCTGGTCGAGCGCCTGGCGGATGCGCTCGCGCTCGGCCGAGTCGCGCGTTTCCTGCAGCCCCGCGGCCGCGCGCGACGACGGCGGGAGGCGAAGCTCCAGCGGAATCGACTCCGCCGTGATGCGGTCCCCGGGCGTGAGTATCGCCATGCGCTCGACGACGTTGCGCAGCTCGCGGACGTTGCCGGGCCAGCTGTAGCGCTCGAGGAGCGGGACGACATCCGGCTCGATGTCGCGCGGCCGGAAGTTGTTGCGGGCCGAGAACTCGGCAAGAAAGTAGCTCGCCAGCTCGCCGATGTCCTGTAGCCGCTCGCGGAGCGCCGGCACCAGTATCGGGACGACGCTCAGACGATAATAGAGGTCCTCCCTGAATCTGCCCGACGCGATCAGCTCCTCGAGCCGCCGGTTCGTGGCCGAGATGACGCGAACGGCAACGCGCACCGGCTGTTCGCCTCCTACGCGCTGCAGCTCGCCGTCCTGCAGGATGCGGAGCAGCTTGGCCTGCGAGGCCTCGTGCAGGTCGCCCACCTCGTCGAGAAAGATGCTCCCGCCGTCGGCCAGCTCGAACTTCCCGCGGCGCAGCGCCGCCGCGCCCGTGAACGCGCCCTTCTCGTGGCCGAACAGCTCGCTCTCTATCAGCTCGGTGGGAATGGCCGCGCAGTTGACCTTCACGAAGGGCCCCGACGCCCATGGGCTCTCGCGGTGAATGTGCGCCGCCAGCAGCTCCTTCCCCGTTCCCGACTCGCCAGAGAGGAGCACGCTGACGTCCGATCGCGCCACCCGCGTGGCCTGCTGCACGGCGTGCAGGAAAGGCGCGCTCGCGCCGATCATCTTCGGCGCATCCCCCACCAGCTCCCGGAACCGCTCGTTCTCGCGCTGCAGGTCGGACCGCTCCAGGGCGTTCTTCACGACCAGCAGTACGCGATCGCGTGCGAGCGGCTTCTCCAGGAAGTCGAAGGCGCCGCTTCGCGTGGCGTCGACGGCATCGCGGATGGTCGCGTGTCCGGAAATCATCACCGCAGGCGTCGCGTCGTCTTCCTGTTTGAGCGATCGGAGCAGGTCGACGCCGTTCCCGTCCGGCAGGCGGACGTCCAGCAGATACAGGTCGGCGCGGCCGCTGCGCCGCTCGGCCCGGAAGCTGGCCGCCGAGTCGCAAACGGTGACGCGGTAGCCCTCCCCCTCCAGGATCATCCGCAGGGAAAGGCCGATGTTCGGCTCGTCGTCTACGATGACGATGTGACGTTTGCGCGTCACGGATGCCGCTCCTGGCCATTGGCCCCCACCACGGCGGGCAGCGTCACCTCGAACGCCGCGCCCCCAAGCTCCCCTTCCACGAGCCTGATGTCGCCGTTCGAGAGGAGCGCATTCTTCCTGGCGATCGAGAGGCCCAGCCCCATCCCGTGCTTCTTGAAGGTGATCGTGGGCTCGAAGAGGGTGGCCGCCGCGTCCTTCCCGATCCCGGGCCCGGAATCGTGCACCTCGATCGCCACGGACGTGTGGTCCGATCTGGTGACGACGAGGACCGACCCGCGCGAGCCGGCTGCCTCGGCGGCATTCTGCAGCAGGTTGGTCAGGATGCCCTTCACGAGATCCGCTCCCGCCCGCACGCGCGGGCCGCTTTCGTCGAGCCTGAGGCAGTAGCCCGTGTCGGGATGAGCGGCGCGAAGCAGCGACACGCGCTCGGCGACGAGCGCGTTGACGTCCAGAATCTCGGGATTCACCGGGGGCTCGCTGGAAAACTCCGAGAACGCCCGTACCCTCCGCTCCAGGGAATCGATTTCCGCCACGACGATCTGAACGGCCTGGTCGATGAAGGCACGGTCGCCGGCAGGCTGCCTGGCCTGAATCTCCTCGACCGTCAGACGAATCGGCGTGAGGGAGTTCTTCAGCTCGTGGGCGGTCTTGCGGGCGAGCGACTGCCAGCTCGCGATCCGGGTGAGATGGACGAGCCGTTCGCGGTTCTGCCGCAGCTGATCCGCCATGCGGTTGAACGCATCGACGGCCCGCCCGACCTCGTCGCTCGGAGGGACTCCCGGCTCCCGCCCGGTCTCGAGCCGCCGCGACCAGTCGCCGTCCGCGAAATCGGTGAGGCCGGCCGTGAGCTGCTGGATCGGCTGGCTGATCCGATGGGCGATGAAGATCAACGGCACCAGCGAGACGAGCCACGCAACTCCAAGCAGGAGGAGAAGCGCGAGGGTGAACCCCCGTCTGAGGTCGCGCCCCTCGATCGATTCCACGAGCTGGCGGGTCTGCCGGAGCTCGGTCGAGAGCTGGTTCATTCGGATCCCGCGCAGGTCCCGGCTGTAGGCCTCGACGCCGCGGCTCGCCGGATCGCCGCCATCGCTCCGCCGCATGTAGTCCACCTGGTCCCCGCTGGACCCCGACAGGCCAAACCGCTCGGGCTCGCCGCTTTCCCAGAAGGCGCGCACCGCGTCGGGCCACCCGGCGGCGTCGGCAATCGCGTACTTCGTCGGTGCGGCCCGGCCCGCCAGGGCGTCCTGCTTCAGCGCCTCGCGCTCGCGTTGATAGAACTGCCTCACGGTCGCCTCGAGCGTCCGCGAGAGGCGATCGAGTTCGCCGGTGGTCGCGTACGCGAGACTCCGGTCGAGCAGCGACGTGGTAATCCAGATCGTCGCGGCGAGCGGCACGAGCGTCGCAGTAAGGAAGGCGGCGATCAGGCGGGTGCGGACTCGCTTCACGCGTGGATGATTGCTTCAAAGGCCGCGCGCCGAGGCGGCAACGACCCCGGTTGCGTCACTCCCGCAGCCGGAACGGACCCGCCTCGATCGAGCGCGTCAATGCGTCAGCCTTGGGGCGCCGGCTCAATGCGTCGATCAACCCTCTCAGCGTGTAGCCCGTGTCGTCGTCCGGCGCCGGCGTGTTCCCGCCATCGACGATGCGGTACTCCAGTCGAATCCAGAGCGGCAGGTCCCCTCCGAGACGGCCGAGCGCGCTCACCGGCACGCTCAACTGGTCGAGGCACCAGGCCTCGGCGTCCCTCGACGTCAGGTGTGAGATCGAACGCGACGGCGAGTCCACCTGCGCCACGGCGAATCGTTCTTCCCAGAGATCGTAGCTCAGAACAAAGGTCCGCCGGCTCCGGGCCGCCGGCGATGCGCCGGGTCTGTCGAGCACGGCGAGTTCCAGCTCGACGCGGACCGATCCGCCATCCTTGAGGCGCGCGAGCGGCTCGCCCTGGATGAAGCCGAACCCCGGCGCGCGGACGCGCAGGGCATCGCCGACCCTGGCCACCGTAAGCGACTGTGCCGACAGCACGACCGGACACGCAAGCAGCGTGAGAATGGCGGGCGCGACGCGCCTCGGACGGTCTGCTGAGGGGCTCGATCGTCTCGCGATGACAGGCTCCGTTGCTCAGTAGCTGCGAATCTCGACCCCCGAGAACCGAATGCCCATGGTGAACACGGCACTGACCCCCTCGGCATTGAGGGGGAACCCGACCGTGAAGAACACGGGGTCCGAATGAAGACCCACTCCTGTCGAGACGCGCCAACGGCTGTCCGTCTCCCGGTCCCACACGGAACCGTTGTCGAGGAAGAAAGCCAGGCCGCGGTACCGGTACTCCACCGACGCGTGGAACATCAGGTCGCCTCCGGCGGGCGCGATGTCGTACTTGTTCCAGCCTCGCAGCGTCTGGGAGTCGCCGAGCGAGAACCGCTCGAAGAGCGGCGCGTCGCCGCTGATGCCGCCGCCCATCCCCGACACCAGCACACTGTGATGTCCCCGGCGATACCGGTATAGCCCCTGCCCGAAGGAGCGCGTGTAATCGAGGTCGCTCTCGAGTGCCTCCGATGAGGCCCGCAGCGTGAATGCCGCGTCGACGCGGTGACTCGGGCCGGACGCCTGACGCCACCGCTGGCCGTAGCCGATGGAGGCGACTACGACATTCGCCATCTGCGATTCGGGGAAATCCGACAGAGGCTCCAGCTCACAGATGCTGACGCCGCCCGCCACCCGGAGCCACGGGCTGAGCGCAAACGTCATCAGCGGAGTGACCGTCGATCGGTTGTCGTACGCACCGGAAACGCGCGGATTCATGTCGAGCGCGGTCAGCGTCTCGCCTTGCCAGCTCGGATCGAAGGTCGACCACTCGAGGCTGGCACCCAGACGTTCGGTGCCGAGCTTCCTGGTTTCGACACGTATCCCGAAGCCGGAGTACTCCTCGATCAGGTCGTCGCCGTTGTCGAGCGCAATGATAGGTGTGACGCGGATGTTGCTCGTGCTGATGGGAATATCCAGCACTCCCCCCCACCCCTGGTCGGAGTGATAGACGAACTTCGATTTCAGCGGCAGAAAGGGCAGCCACCGCGCCGATTCGGCCCTGCTGAGCACAAACAGCAGGCAGATCTGGCCGGACCGGCTCCCCCGGACGATGCGCCGTCTCACGTCGTAGTCCGGGAGAGCCGCCCGCAACCTTTCTTCGAACTGCCTCGCTTCGTCGGAATCGAGCCGCTTGCCGACCAGCCCCTGCAGTTCGGCGCGCAGCTGTGTGGCGAGATCGCCTTCCGGAATGCCCCTGATCTCGACGTGCTCGACGGTGTAGCGGGCGTTGATGTTCGGTTGAGGATCCTGGTCACCCTGAAGGCTGGCCACCACGAAGACGACACGAACCGCGCCGTAGAGATCCTGGAAGGCCCGCGCGACGGCGACC
>DATIEW010000524.1:0-8187 GCA_035455585.1 Vicinamibacterales bacterium
GTCCGCAGCCTCGTTCTGGACGGCGCCGTTTCCCTCGGCGCGGAGTTCCCCCGGTCGGTCGGCCGTGATGCGCAGCGCGCGCTGGACCTGTTGCTCGGTCGTTGCGCGGCGGACGAGGAGTGCGCCGCGGCATTTCCGGACGCAAAGGCGATGGTCGGAAGGCTGCTGGCGCGCTTCGATCGCGGGCCGATCGCGGCCATGCTCCCGCATCCGCGCACGGCGGCAGGCGTGCAACTGACGCTCACGCGCGACACGGTCGCCGAGATCATCAGGGTCGCGCTGTACACTCCGCAGGATGCCGCGCGCCTGCTGCAGGTGATCCGACACGCCGCCCAGGACGACTTCGGTCCGCTGGCGGCGCAGTACGTGCACTCCGCGTCCATGTCCGTGGACGAGATGGCCCTCGGCGCCACGATGTCGATTCTCTGTTCCGAGGACATGCCGCCTTTGGCGGCTGCGGACTTCGACGGCGCCGGCAGGGGAACGTTTCTGGGCGCTGCCTACGCCGAGGCCTGGCGGTCCCGATGCCGTGAGTGGCCCGCAGGCCCGCCGATCGCGATCGACCCGGGAGCGACGTCTGCCGCGCCCACCCTCATCCTCTCCGGCGCCTCCGATCCGGTCACGCCGCCGTCATCTGGCGAAGCCATGGGGCGGCACTTTCCGAATCATCTCCACCTGGTCGTTCCGGGAGCAGCCCACAACGCGTCGTTCACGGGGTGCGTGCCCGATCTGATTGCGGCCTTTGTCGCGCAGGGTTCGGCGGAACCGCTCGAGGCCGGGTGCATCGCGGCGACGCCGCTGCCGCCGATCGCCGCGAACGACGCGGGAGGCCGGACGTGATTGCGTTCGAGAACCTGCGGAAGGCGTACGGCACGACCGTAGCGGTCGATGGTCTGACCTTCACGGCGCCAGACGGGGTCGTCACGGGCCTGCTCGGGCCCAACGGCGCCGGCAAGACGACCGCGCTGCGCGCGCTGACGGGACTCGTGAAGCCGGATGCCGGGACCGCGGCGGTCGACGGACACGACGTCCGGCGCGGCCTGCAGGAGGCGCGCGCCCGTCTGGGCGTTCTCCCGGAGGCAGCGGGGCTCTACGATCGCCTGACTGTCGCCGAGCACCTCGCCTACAGCGGCGAGTTGCAGGGACTCCCGCGGCGCGAGGTCGGGCGCCGCGTCGCGGCGCTGCTCGAACAGCTCGGGCTGACGCCGCTTGCCGGACGCCTGGCGGGAGCGCTGTCGCTCGGAGAGCGCCGGCGCGTCGCGCTCGCACGGGCGCTCGTCCACGATCCCCCGAACGTGGTGCTCGACGAACCCACGAACGGGCTCGACGTGCTGAACGCACGCGAGGTGCGGCGCGAGGTCCGCCGCCTGGCGGCGTCCGGCCGGGCCGTCGTGCTCTCCAGCCACGTGATGCCCGAGGTCTCGGCTGTCTGCGATCGCATCGTCATCCTCTCCCGCGGGCGCGTCGTGGCTGCCGGGACGCCGGACGAGATCCTCGCACGCGCTGGTGCGGCGCAGCTCGAGGACGCGTTCGTCGCGCTGATCGGATCCGAGGAGGGACTCAAGTGAGGATGTCGCGCTCGTTGATGACCGTGGCGCGGAAGGAGCTGCGGGAAGCCGTGCGGGATCGGCGCTCGCTCGGATCGGCCGTCTTCTACGCGGTATGGGGTCCCGGGGTGATGGCGATCGCGCTGATGGCCCTGGCCCGGGGCCACGGGCCGGAGCCGCCGCTGACGCTGGCCATGGACGGAGCCTCGCAGGCCCCGGAGCTGGCAGCCTTCTTCACCGAGCGATCGGTCACGCTGGTGCCAGCCCCTGCGGATCCCGCGGCACGGATTCGCGAGCGGGCGCTGCCGGTTGTGCTCGTCGTTGATCCTGATCACCGTGTGGACTTCAATGGTGCGCGGCCCGCCCGGGTGACGCTGCTGTACGACGGCTCCTGGTCCGAATCGAGCGCCGCGGCCGGCCGCGTGCGCGGGCTGCTCTCGGACTACGGCCGACGCGTCGCGGACACGCGGCTGGTGCTGCGCGGCGTCAGCCCTGCGGCGATTTCGGCGCTCCGGGTCGCGGACCAGGACCTGTCGACCGCGGCCGGCCGCGCGGCGATGGTGCTCGCCACGCTGCCGATCTTCGTGCTCCTGTCCGCCTTCATCGGCGGCATGGGCGCCGCGGCCGACCTCATGGCGGGCGAGCGCGAGCGCGGCTCGCTCGAGTCGCTCCTGCTGCACCCCGTGCCACGGGCAGCGATCGTCGTGGGGAAGTGGGCGGCGGCGTCGGCAGTCTGCCTCGCGGTGATGACGTTGACCCTGTGGACTTCGCAGCTGATCCTCCGGCACCCGCGCATCCAGGCGTTCGACGTGCCCGTCGGCCTGTCGGCCTCGGATGCCGCCGGGATGTGGATCGTGCTGGCGCCGCTCGCGCTCGCTGCCACCGCCGCGCAGTTGCTGGTCGCATTGTTCGCGAAGACGTACAAGGAGGCGCACACGCAGCTCACGCTCATGATCTTCCTGCCCATGGTCCCGGGGTTCCTCTTTGCGTTCGGATCGCTCGACGTCCGGCCGTGGATGCACTGGTTGCCGATGCTCGGGCAGCATGTGATGATCAGCGGTCTGCTTCGCGGACAGCCCGCGTCTGCCGGCGCGGTGGCGGGTCTGACCGCAGTCACACTGGCGGCCGCTCTCCTGATGCTGGCCCTCGCGGCACGTCTGCTCGACCGCGAATCGATCGTGCGCCGGGCCGCGGGTTGATGGAAGGCATCATCGACGAACGCATGGCGGACGAGCGCGAGGCGCGCTATCTGCGGCTCCTCGGCGAGCACGAGTGCGCCGTCCACAGGCTCGCGGCCAGCTACGAGCGCGAGCCCGCGCGGCGGCAGGATCTCGTGCAGGAGATCTGGCTCGCGCTGTGGCAGGCGCTTCCCGCCTTCCGCGGCGACTGCGCGGAGCGCACGTTCGTGTTCCGCATCGCGCACAACCGCGCGGTCAGCCACGTGCAGCACTGGCGCCGGCGGCGCACCGAAACGCTCGACGGGAGCGAGCCCATCCCGGCCGCGACGCCTGACCCCGAGCATGCCGCCACCGAGCGCCAGCGGCGCGAGCGCCTGCAGGCCGCGGTCCTGCGGCTTCCGCTCGGGTTGCGCCAGGCGATCGTGCTCAGGCTCGAGGGGCTCAGCCAGCGCGAGATCGGCGACGTGCTCGGCATCAGCGAGAACAACGTCGCCGTCCGCCTGACGCGCGCGCGCGCGGCCCTCGCGCTGCAGCTCGAATCCTCAGGAGATCGTTCATGACCACTCCAACCGACCACGAGCTCCAGCAGTGGATCGACGTCTGGCACGCGGATACCGGCGAGACGGCGGCGCCGGAAGCCATTCGCGCGCACGTACGCCGGCGCAGCATCCTGCTCCGAGTCTGGATCGCCACCGAGATTGTCCTGTGCCTGTTCCTGCTGGGGTTCGTCGTGCATCGCGCCGTCACGCATCCCGATCTCCTCGAGAAGCTCGCGATGGCGCTGCTCGCGCTGATTGCCGCAAGCGCGGGAGCCCTGTCCTGGTGGAACTGGCGCGGCGCCCTCCGGGCGGCCGCCGAGACGACCGCCGCGTTTCTCGCGCTCTCGGCGGAGCGGTCGCGCAGGTTGCGGCGCGCGATCTCCATCGGCTGGGGCATCCTCGCGGCCGAGATTCTCGTCTTCGTGCCGTGGGTGTGGTACCGCCTGTATGGCGGCCTGCAGCCGCCGTCGGCCGCGGCCGAGCGTTTCGGCTGGGGACTGCTCGCAGGGATGACCGTCCTGGCCGTCCTGTTTCTCGCCGGGCTCCACGCCTGGGCCCGTCGGGAGGCGAGGTTGCTCGACGAGCTGCGGCGCGAGGTGGAGGGTGAGTAGCAGTTCGCGGTTCGCGGTTCGATTCGCGGTCCGCGATCAGCGATCCGCGGTCCGGCGGCACACGGGTAGAATGACCCAGCCCTGCTCCCATCATTGGGTGCGGAGTTCCGGAGCGACGGGATGGTGCTGCTGTACGTCATGGCGCTCGGTTTCGTGGGCTGGTACCTGACCCGCCATATCACGAGCTTTGTCACGGAGTTCGCGCAGCTGCTCGCTCACGCCGAACGGCGGGGAGTCCTCGGGAGCTATCTGTCGGGCCGATCCTCGGTTGCTGGAGACTATGAGGGCAGAGCGGTCACGATGGAGTTCCAGCGTGCCGACGAGTACACGGTCGGCTACGTGGTGGTCGCGATGAAGGTCAACGCTCCCGATCAGTTGATCGTCCAGGCCCGGTTGCCATCCGCAGAACCGGACCGGGACCTCGAGAAGGCGTTGTTCGCGCTCGAGGCCAGGCACGAGCTGCGTGTCGACGTGGAGAACGGCTGGCTTCGCGCCCGGTGGGAGCCCGCTGGGTTCTTCATCTTCCCTGGCCGGTTCGATCGTGCGAGGTGGATCGATGTGCTCACGAACATGAGCGTCACCGCGTCCTCCCTCGAGCGACGCAACAGCGAATGCTGAATGCGCTCATGGCTCACAACTCATGACTCATGCCTAGAACCCGCCGCAGCCGATCCCCCGGGGTCAGCGACACGTTCAAGACCTTCGTGCTCGATCAGCTCGGCGAGCTTGGCGACGTCACGCCGCGAGCGATGTTCGGCGGCGTCGGCCTCTATTACCGCGGCATCTTCTTCGCGCTCATTGCGCGCGACGTGCTGTACATGAAGGTCGATGATCGGAACCGTGTGGACTACGAACAGGCGGGGATGGGTCCCTTCAGGCCGTATCCCGGGAAGTCCGGCGTGATGCAGTACTACGCGGTGCCGCCGGACGTCCTCGAAAGCGGGTTCGAACTGGCGAAGTGGGCGCGGAAGTCGGTTGCCGCGGCGGAGCGCTCACAGCTGACCCCGCGCGCCCGCGACCGGGCCCGGGGGCGCGGCTGACTGCCCAGAAAGAGCCGTGTCAGGGACCCAATCTCCAAGTCCCAACTCCCAAGGCGCTCAGACTCGTCGCTTCCGGGAAGCTTGGGAGTTGGGAATTGGAAGTTGGCAGTTGACACCGCGTGTTTCAGAGACCTGCCGCCGAATTCTCCACAGCCCCTGGGCCCATCGGCATGCGCATGCGTCATGGCGCCGCGCCTGCGCGCGTCACACGGCGTGTCAGGTTCACGCCGCTCGAGATCACGCCGATGTGGCTGAAGGCCTGCGGGTAGTTGCCGAGAAACTCCCCGCTCGACGGGTCGATCTGCTCCGGCAGCAGCCCCAGCGGCCCGGCGCGCCCGCAGAGGGAGCTGTACAGATCGGCGGCTTCATCGAGCCGTCCCTGTCCCGTCAGGTTGTCCACGAGCCAGAAGCTGCAGAGCAGGAACGCCCCCTCATGGCCCGGCAGCCCGTCGGGCGACACCTCCGGGAGGTACCGGTACAGCAACCCGCCACCAGCGTCGAGCCGGCGGCGGATCGCGTCGGTGGTTGCGATCATCTTCGGATGGTCCGCCGGCAGGACGCGTCTGAGCGGAAGCGCCAGCAGGCTCGCGTCGAGTGCGCCGCCCCCCAGGTGCTGGGTGAACGACCCGAGATCGCTATCCCAGGCCTCCTCGACGATCGCCTCCCGGATCCGCTCGGCGCCGGCGCGCCACTGGCTGACGTTGCCGGCAAGTCCGAAGCGTCCGGCAAGGCGCACCGCCCTGTCGAGCGCGACCTGGCACATCGCTGCCGAGTATGTGAAGACACGGCCTGACGTGCGCACTTCCCAGATGCCGCAGTCCGGTGTGCGCCATTCGTGCCGCGCTGCCTCGACGAGTCCGGCCAGCCACTCCCACAACGCCTCGTCGATGCTCCCGTGGTGAGCGGCCCACTGATACGCGCAGTCCAGGATCTCTCCGTACATGTCGTGCTGGACCTGCGCGGCCGCGCTGTTTCCCCAGCGTACGGGTGCCGAACCCCGGTATCCTTCCAGCTCCTGATCGATCCGCTCCGGCGGGAGGGTGGCGCCGTCGAGGTCGTAGACCACGCGCGGGCGCCCATGGCGCTCGACGGCGTCGAGGACCCAGGCCAGGAATCCAGCCGCCTCGCGCGAGTGTCCGATCCGGTGCAGCGCATAGACGGAGAACGCCGCGTCACGAATCCAGACGTAGCGGTAGTCCCAGTTGCGAACGCCGCCGGTCGCTTCGGGCAGCGACGACGTGGGTGCGGCGATCATGCCGCCGGCCTCGAAGTGATCCAGGAGCTTGAGCGTGATCGCCGATCGCCGCACGAGCGGCTCCTCGGGGCCGTCGTACTGGAACTGGCGCATCCAGCCCCGCCACGCGCGGGCCGTTTCGTCGAGCCGGCGTTCCGGCGGCACCGGCTGGTGCCGGCGCGGCGGGTGCCCCCAGCGAAGCGAGAAGAAGCCCGTCTCGCCGGGCCCGAGCGCGATCGTGGCGGCTGGTGCGTCGAGCGGCACGGTCGCGCTCAGGTGGAGATCGATGCCGGGGTGCCGTGCGCACACGAGACGCAGGCCGCAGGCGGCCGGTTCGGTGCGCACGGGTCCGGCGGGCGCGACCTCCATCCTGATGCGGGCGCTGCCGTCGAGAACGGTCACCCGCCTCAGCAGTTCGCCCCGTGCGGCGGAACTGTCTTCGGTGAGGTCGGCGCCGGCGCGGAGCGTGAGGGCGTCGGTGAGTCTGATCAGACAGGATCGCCCGCGCATCTCGGTCACGAGCACGGCGGTGTCGGGTTCGTAGTACTGCCGCGACTCGACGAGATCCTCGGGCGCGAGGCGGAACGCGCCCCCGCGCGTCCTGTCGAGCAGCCCGCAGAAGAGCGGCGGCGAATCGAACCGCGGCAGGCAGAGCCACGACACCGAGCCGTCCCGGCCCACGAGGGCCGCGGTCGTGCCGTCGCCGATCAGCCCGTGGGCCGAGATCGGCAGATAGCCGTCGTGGTGGGTGATCGGCGAGAATGCCACTTCCATGGTTAGATTCTGCCTCGTCTTTGGCCGTGCTTGCACGCCTGGACCGAGGTGATATCTCATCGTAACGAACGGCTGGCCGTGTTTGCGCGAGAGCAGAGGGCGTGTGAATGAATCGCCGACCGCTGGGAACTGTCAGCGCGAGCGAGCGCAGCGACGCGAGCCACGCGAGCCGCCTTCGCGCTCCGCAAGACGGCGCCCATGGCGGAGCGGGGCGCCGGGGCCCCTGCGAGCGCCCACCTCCGCCAAGGCTACGGTGGGTCCGGCGCCTCGCCGAACCTTCAGCGGAGGCGGGGGGACGAAGTCCCCCGGTGAGAACTAGAGAGCAATGGAAGGCAACCATCCGCCACGTATCGGGATCTCCGGCTCGTATGGTGGTCTCAACCTCGGCGACGAGGCCATCCTCACCGTCATCCTGTCGGAGCTGCGCAGCTCCATGGACGTCGAGGTCACGGTCTTCTCCCGCGACGTCAAGGACACCACCGAGCGCCACCAGGTCGAGCGGGTCGTCCCGCTGCGGACGACTCCCCGCAGTGAGGCACAGGAGATCGTCGCGAGCCTCGATCTCTTCATCCTCGGCGGCGGCGGCATCCTCTACGACGGGGATGCCGACATGTATCTGCGCGAGGTGTTTCTCGCCCACGACACCGGCACCCCCGTGATGGTGTATGCCGTCAGCGCGGGACCGCTGGCGCATGCGTCCGTGCGCGCGCGGGTTCGCGACGCCCTCAACGACGCGGCGATCATCACGGTGCGGGACCGCGACAGCCGCCAGCTCCTCGAGGAAGTGGGTGTGCAGCGCGAAATCACGGTGACCGCGGACCCGGCGGTGCTCCTCAAGCCGGATCCGCTCACGCTCGACCAGATCTGCCGGGCCGAGGCCATCGATCCGAGTGCGCGCCTCGTCGGCTTCTCCGTCAGGGAGCCGGGACCCGCCGCCCCGAACCTCGACGTCGAGCACTACCATCGTCTGCTCGCGAACGCCGCCGATTTCATGATCGATCGTCTCGATGCAGAGGCGGTCTTCGTCCCGCTCGAGCAGCGCACCTTCGACGTCCAGCACAGCCACGCCGTCGTCGGCCGGATGCGCCGCGCGCAGCGCGCGACGGTGCTCAAGCGGCGGTACACGCCCGGGCAGATCGTGTCGCTCCTCGAGCACTTCCAGTTTGCCGTCGGCATGCGGCTGCACTTCCTCATCTTTGCGGCGCTCGCCGGCGTGCCGTTCGTGGCGCTGCCGTACGCGACCAAGGTCACGGGCTTCATCGAA
>DATIEW010000525.1:0-2307 GCA_035455585.1 Vicinamibacterales bacterium
GCCATGCGCGTCGCGCCAGGCAACGCAGGCATCCGCGAGCGCCTCGCCTTGCTGCTGCTGCGCCGCGGCGAAACCGACCGCGCTCGCGTCCTCCTTTCCGAAGCGGTGGCCGAATCGCCGGCGGATCCGAACGTGCGTATCCTGCTGGCGGAGACGGAGCTGAAAGCGGGCCGGCGGGAGGACGCGCTGCGCGAGCTCAATCGCGCCGCGGCGCTCGCCGGCAGCGACGCACTTTTGTGGGCGCGGTTGTCGAAGGGGTATCACAACGCGGGCGACGCGGCCGCCGCCCTGCAGGCGAAGTCCCGTGCCGAACTCCGGTCGCATGCGGCGCAGTCAAAGGAAGCGAAATGAAGACAAGCAGTATCCTCCTGGCGTCGGTGACGGCGGTGCTTGCGGGGTCCGCCCGGGCGGACGCGGACATCGACTTGCGGAGCGCCTTCGGCTTCGACTCGAATCCCTTCGAACTCTCCGACGTGATCGGCCGGCGCGAGGCGTTTTTCATCGACGGCGACGCATCGGTCGAGGCGACGGGCGAGGCGGTCCACGGGTGGCGCAAGCGCGCCGACATCGGCTTCAGCGGCAGGATCTACGAGCGAGACGACCACGAAGCCGACCAGGCGCGGCTCTGGGTCCGCGCGCGCGGCGGCACCGAGGAAAGGGACAACCAGCATGGCTGGGACCTCTCGGTGCGCGCCCAGGCCCGTGACCGGACTTACGTCAGCCGCCTGACCGGTGCCGAAGCGACCGACAGCCTCGGCAACGACATCGGCGACCGCTACGACAGCATGCTCGGCGAAATCGAGGGTGAATGGCGCTTCCCGAAGGTCAAGATCGGGCGGTTCTCGATCGGCGCGAACGGTACGTACCGGAATTACTGGCGGGACTATGGATCGCTCGGGCTCACCCGGCTGGACTACTACGAGTACGCGCTGACGCCGACCGCCGAACTCGGCTCCGGCACGGACCGCGTGCGCGTGCGCGTGACGGGGACGGAACGAAGGTACTTCAACCGGCGCGTGGACGACGCGATCGGCAATCCGGTGCCGGGCACCGACCTGCGCTATCGCTACCTGGGCGGCGACGTGCGCTGGCAGCACCGGTTCTCGGAGCGCGGCACGTTCGAGCTCGGCACAGACTACGAATGGCGGGAGGACAACGGCGTCGGCTTCGGCGACCGCACGCTATGGAGCTTCGGCGCGGAGTGGAACTGGCGTCCCGATGAAAACTCGCGTATCACGCTCGACGGCCGCTACCGCAAGCGTGCCTTCGACAACCAGACGGGCGACGAGACGATCAACGACGAGGCGCCCGAGAAGAAGGGCATCGAGTTCGCCGTGCGCTACGCGCGGCCGTTCCCGTTCGTCGACATTGAGGGCTTTTCGCTCATCGCCGAAGCGGGATACGAGGACTACGACAACACCGACGACCCGCGCTTCGTCTACGAGCGCTGGACGGCGCTCATCGGCGTCCGCCAGCAGTTCTGACTAAAAGGGGACGCACACCTTTTTTGCACCGCAAAAAAAGTGTGCGTCCCCTTTTTCAAAGGGATGCGACCCCTTTAGTTTTTGGCGAGGAGGGAGGCGTCGACGAATCCGCGGCGGCAGACGGTGCAGGGCGAGACGTAGCGGTAATTGCCCTTGCGCGCGTTGCCGATGACGATCATGGCGGTGCCGGCCGGGTATTCGTCGAGTACCGCCGCGCCTGGCCGCGGCGCGGTGATGACGTCCGTATTCTTCGTGACCGTCCACAATCCGCCGGGCGCCACGTCCACCGGGCTGCCGCGGGCGTCGATCCACGAGCGCGCGTAGGCGCCGTTCTGCCAGTCGTAATGCGTGAGCTCGCTGCACGGCTTCTCGCCGCTGCAGCCGCCGCGCAGCGTCGCCGGCTTGCCGGGCTCGCCGGGCATCACCTCGAGGCCCGGCGCGTCGTCGGCGTTGATCGCGCCGATCTCGGTCCAGGAATCGCCGCGCGTGGCATAGAGGAAGTACGGACAGCCGATGCTGCCGCACGAGAACACCGAGGGCGCGCCGTAGCACACAAGGTTCTGCTGCGGATCGAGCAGGACTTCGTCCACGCCGTCCCAGTCCGTGTCGAGCCTCCAGATCGCCGACTCGGGCGCCGTCTGGAGCGTGCCGCCGCCGGCACTGCATTCCTGCAGCATGTAGTCGAGCGAGTGGAGCATGTAAGTGGGGCAGGTCGGTGCCGTCTGTTCCGGGGCCAATTCCTCCTCCGTCAGGCAAGCGGCGAGGTTCACGTTCTTCGACACGACCGCCCGGACGCCCCTGACCTCGGCGACCTGGGCGGCCT
>DATIEW010000526.1:0-2570 GCA_035455585.1 Vicinamibacterales bacterium
GATCACGTGGTCCGCTCCCCGGATGCCTTGAACCCGGAATTCACGGGACTTTCGTCCCCCGGACCCCCTTACACGCTCGCTCGCGGGGGCCCCTGCGCCCCGCTCCGCTCGCGTGGCTCGCGTCGCTGCGCTCGCTCGCGCTCAAGGTCCCAGCGATCGGCGATTCATTCACTACGCTCTCAGATCCCGGTCGGTCAAGGCCTCTGGGGCGAGCCGTGCGCGCCTCGAGTCACCACAACCCGACGCGTCCGCTGACCGACTCGATGAGCTTCGCCGGATCGAAGCCGACGCCCTGCTTGAACACGATCTCGACCTTCCGCACGTCGGCGATGTTCGTCGACGGATCGCCGTTGACCACGACGAGGTCGGCCTGCTTGCCGCGCGCGATGGAGCCGATGCGCGCATCGCGGCCGAGGTACTTCGCTCCGTTCAGCGTTCCGATCATGACGGCCTCGACCGGCGGGAACCCCGCCTCGACGAGCAGCTCGAGCTGGCGCTGGTTCGAGAATCCCGGCACCACGCCGCCGCCGCCGGTCGGGTCCGTGCCGGCAATCAGCAGACCGCCGGCACGCGCGAAGGCATGTTCCAGAGCCAGCGCCTTCGGAAACAGCTTGATGTAGTTCGACTGCTGGCTCTTCGCCCTGCGGGCCTGCGTCTGTTCGAACTGCTCCCTGAGCTGCGGCGCGAGCACGTGAAGTCCCGGCGGCACCGGGCGTCCGGGCGTGAACGTCTCGAAGACCGTCAGCGTCGAGGTCAGCGCGACGTTCTTCTCCACCATCTTCTTCACCAGCGCCTTGAACGGCGCGCCGTTCTCGTCGAGCGCCGCGATGCTCTGCTGCCCGCGGCCCTGGCCGGGACAGACATCCGGCTGCTTGTCGGCGACGAAGTCGGTCGAGGCCAGGAACCCGTGCTCCAGGTTGTCGATGCCGAGCTCCGCAGCCTCGGCGTAGGTGACCGAGCAGAGGTGGCCCGTGATCTTCAGGCCGCGCTTGTGCGCCGCCTCGATCGCCTCCCCGAGGGCGGCGCGGGTGATGTTCATGTACGCCTTGAACGACGTGGCGCCCATGTCGGCCCAGTACTCCACCTGACGCCCGGCATCGTCCGCGCCAGAGACTTCGCGCATCTGCAGGAACTGGTTCGGCCCGTTGAGGTACGGCGCCGTGGCGTCGATGGCCGGTCCGGGCGCCTGCCCGGCGTCGATCCGCTGCTTCAGGTTGAAGTCCATGAAACCGTTCACGTTGCCACCAGTCCTCATCGTCGTCACGCCGCCGGCCAGGTACAGGCGCACGAAGCTCTGCCCGAGCTGGCCGTAGACGCCCGGACCGGTCGGATAGTAGAGGTGCTCGTGGACCATGACGAGCCCCGGCATCACGCTCTTGCCGGTCAGGTCGACGACGGTGGCGCCCTCGGGCGGCTTCACGGTTCCCGCGTCGCCCAGCTCGGCAATGACACCGTTCCTGATGATCAGGCTCTGATTCTGGTTCGCGGGACCACCCGTCCCGTCGATTACGCGCGCGTTGGTGAGGACGACGACGGGAGCGTCGATCGTGATGAAGCTCCGGACGGCGTCGCTGAACTGCGGCGGCTGCGCGGCCAGGGATCCGGCGGCGGCGAGCCCAAGGACCACGGCTGCGGCGAAGAGACGATTCATGTGTGATGCTCCCACGCGCTTTCCGGCTTCGGGATTGTCTTGTGGCTTCCGGCTTCAGCCGGAAGCTGGTTGCCCCTGACCTTGTTCGGTCTGACGGCTCTATCCTGAGTATCGAAGGGCCAGCGCGCCGATTATCAGATGAGGCGAGCGTCTACGGCAACCTGATTGGAGTCGGCCCGTATGAGCAGCCGCGGTCGACTCCGAGGTCAGTTCGGGCGGTCTACTGCGGACCTCGAATACGTAGGCGGAACATCGACCGCGGGCGCAGCGCAATGATGCGCAGCGCGGTTGCCCCGATTGCCGCCGCTGCCCTGATCCGGGCGGCCCCGCTCGCCGGCGCCGAGGTAAGGGTCTTTGCGCCCGGCACGCGCCGGCTCCTTGGTATGCGACACGTCGATTCGCCTATCCGACTACAACGCCCAGAGCGACGTGCCGTAGCACCAGGATAAACGGGTTTGCATGTGCCGGAAGCCGGTTGTCTCGGCGGGTGCTTGGCCTTACCGACTGTGCAATTGTCCAATCGGTGAGAGTCGGATTAGGCGCTTCACGAAACGATCTTTGAACCGCTTGACCTCCCGTCGCTGCTCCAGTGCGTCAAATCGCGACACCTCCAAGGCCGCGGAGAGCGGCCCTGTGCGCCGCTCTCCCCTCAAGAACAACCTGTGTCCAGGATGACGTCGAGATCTGCGCGCGGATGGCGCCGATGGAGCAACTGCAGGAAGTCGAGAAACTCGACGGCGGTATGTCGCGAATGACACGCCCCGACAACCTCGCCCGACGTCACGTTGAAGGCCGCATAGAGGCTGGTGAGCCGTTGCGGCGACAGTCGTGGGCGCGGCGCGCCGGCAGCCCGGGCCGCATCGGCATGCCAGGAGTGTGCGTTGCAGCGAGACTGCTGAACTTCAAATCGGTGAAGAGC
>DATIEW010000527.1:0-2216 GCA_035455585.1 Vicinamibacterales bacterium
AGAGGACGTAGTGGAGCGCCAGCGTGCCGAGCGGCGTCACCGAGACGGCGAGGAGGATCGCGATCGCTGCGGCGAAGCAGGCGACGCGCAGGCGCCCGGGCGGGTGCCGCCGGGCCGCCGCGGCGTAGACGGCGATCAGGACGACGGCGGCCCCGAGCTCGACCCAGGCCGCCGGCCAGGTCCACGGCGACGGCGCCACGACGACCCGAAGGATACGGTCGCGGCGCCGAGGCCGGGCGCAGGCTCTAGATCAGCGTCGGGTCGACGTAGGCCGGGTCGCGCCGCGCGAGCCACTCGCGCACGTACACACCAGCGGCGACGAGCGGTCCCCCCGGAAACGCGGTCAGGAGGACGACCGTCGCCCAGAGCGCCGACGGCAGCCCGCCGGCGAAGGCGCTGACGACGATCGGGAGGGCGAGGAAGTAGAGCGCCTTCCAGTCCGCCACGACGTACCCGAGCCCAAAATGCACGACCGGCGGCACGAGCAGGAGGACGAGCACGATCGGCGCCGGCAGCGCGGTCTCGGTTCGGGCGAAGAGCACGATCCAGAGCGTCATCACCGCCGAGTACCCGATCATCGCGGTGCGCGGGCCGATCTCGTTTATCCGTTCGAGGGTCACGTGACTCCCCTGTCTCCCTGTAGGCGTGACCGCTCCGCCCGACTGACGTGTCGCGTCACATGATGCGTGCGCAGCGGCCGCACGCCATCCCCCGGTTGGGGAAGCGGCTACCCTTCAAGCCGAGCGCGGGCGTAGCTCAATGGTAGAGCTCCAGCCTTCCAAGCTGGTGGTGAGGGTTCGATTCCCTTCGCCCGCTTCTCTCTCTCTCTCTCTCTCTCTCTCTCCCTTCTCTCGGCGGGTTCCCCTGACTCAGCTCTGGAGCCGCTGAAGCCCGGTGCCGCCCTTCGATGGAGCCAGCGGCGTTGCGGCCGGGAGGGTGCGGGAGTACTGCCGTGTGCCGCTGAGTTTCATTTGCCACAAACCGGGTAGGCGCCGTAGGTCCCGGTTTTCGCCCCGAAGGGAGGACACGATGTGGAGCTTCAAGCTCACTGCCTCGGTCGCCGTGGTGATCGTCGCGCTCGGTACGGCGGTGGCGGGAGGTGTGGTGGCGGCCACGACGTCGAGCGACGAGCAGGCGCTTCAGCCGACACGGCAGTCGGCGGATCGCAGCGTCGAGAAGAAGGTGAACCGCTTACTGGCGAAGATGACGCTCGAAGAGAAGCTAGAGCAGATACAGCTGCTGCCTGATTTCCTCGTCACCGAGGAAGAGGTTCGCGCTGGGCTCGGCTCGGTCCTGAGCGTCACGGACCCGCAGCGGATCAGGGAGCTTCAGCGCATTGCCGTGGAGGAGTCGCGACTCAAGATCCCGATCCTGTTCGCTTTCGACACGATCCACGGCTTCCGGACGATCTTCCCGATTCCCCTGGGCACCGGAGCGAGCTTCGACCCGCAGGTCGCCTTCGACGATGCGCTGTACGGCGCGCGCGAGTCCTTCGCCGTCGGTCTCAAGCAAACGTACGCTCCCATGGTCGACGTCTCCCACGAGCCGCGGTGGGGCCGGATCGCCGAGGGCGCCGGCGAGGACCCGTACCTGAACGCCGTCCTCGCGGCCGCGCGCGTCAAGGGCACCCAGGGCGACGACTACAGTGGGCGCGACAAGCTGGTCGCGAGCCCGAAGCACTTCGCCGCTTACGGACAGCCTGAGGCCGGGCGCGACTACAACACGACAGACATGTCGGAGCACCGGCTCCGCAACATATACCTCCCGCCGTTCAAGGCCGCCGTCGACGCGGGCGCCGACACGGCCATGTGCTCCTTCAACGCCCTCAACGGCGTGCCGGGGTGCGGGAACGACTACCTGATGAACGAGATCCTCAAGGGCGAGTGGGACTTCGACGGCTTCGTGGAGGGCGACTGGACCGCGGTCGCCGAGCTCCGCGCCTGTCCGCCGAGAGACCCCGACTCCGGCGAGTGCGGCCACGGGGTCGCCGAGGACGGGCCCGCCGCCGCGGCGCTGGCGCTGAATGCCGGCCTTGACTCCGAGATGACGAGCACGCTCATCCGCGACCACGGCGAGCAGCTGCTCGCTGAGCGCCGGATCAGCATGAAGCGGATCGACGACGCGGTGCGCAGGATCCTCCGCGTCAAGTTCCGCGCCGGCCTGTTCGAGAATCCGTACTCGCCGTTCCTTCCGGCGGAGACCGAGGCGCAGATGCT
>DATIEW010000528.1:0-8033 GCA_035455585.1 Vicinamibacterales bacterium
CCTGCCTGGGAGGCAGACGCGAAGCCTTCGACGTCATCGTCGAGCGGTATCGCCGTGAGGTCTACAGGCTCTGCTTCCGCTTCGTCGGCAATCACGAGGACGCGAGCGACCTGACCCAGGACGTGTTCCTCCGGGCGTATCGCGGGCTGGCGGGGTTCAAGGGACAGTCGGCGTTTCCGACCTGGCTCTACCGCATCGGCGTGAACGTCTGCCTCAACCGGCTCTCGCGCAGATCGCCCCGCCCCGAGCCGTTCGAGGTGGATCGCGAGGATCCGTCGGCTGAGCGGCCCGATGTGCTTCTGCTGCGCGGTGAGCGCGCTGCAGCCGTGCGTGCGGCTGTGGGGCGCCTGCCGCCGAAACAGCGCGCCACGCTGATCCTCCGCGTCTATCACGATCTGCCGCACGAGCAGATCGCCGCGGTTCTGGGAGGCTCGGTGGGTGCGGCCAAGGCGAACCTGTTCCATGCGCTCGCGAATCTGAAGAAGCTGCTGAGTTGACTCACCTCAGAGACGACGAATTCGTTGACTGCCTCGATGGCCGGCTCGCAACGGCGCGGGCGGCGCATCTGGAGTCCTGCCCTGATTGCCGGGCGACGGTCGACCGGATGCGCGAGGTCCTCGAAGTGGCACTGACCGAGCTGCCCGAGCCTTCGCCGCTCTTCTGGGACCATCTGTCGCGCCGCGTGCGGGATGGCGTCGCGCGGGAGCAGTCCGTGCCGTCCACACCATCTCTCATCTGGAGCCACCGCTGGCTGAGTGCGTGCGTCATGGCCGCCGTGCTGGCCGCCGGCGTGGCGCTGGTCGTGTGGCGCCCGGGAGGAGTGGCACCAGCTATCGAACCGGCGCACGTTACCGAAGCGACCGACCGTAGCGACTCGACCGGGCTGCCCGACTTCCTCGATGACATCGACGCAGACGAGGCATGGGCTTTCGTGCGGATGGCCGCCGAAGACGTCGCGCGGGAGGATGCCAGCGAATCGGGGATCGCCGTGCAGCCCGGCGCGGCCGAACGTGCCATCCTCCGGCTCAGCGAGGCCGAACGGCAGGAGCTGGCACGGCTGATCGAAGAGGCGATCAGGACCGGAGCCTGAGGGAACGTATGACGATCAGGGCGATCTTGCAGCCAGTGTGCTTTGCGGTTGTGGTTTCCTGCGGGTCGGCTGCCGCGGCCCAGCCGCCGCAGCGGGACGATGCGGGGCGCCAGGCCGGCCAGCAGGCGCCCAGGACGCGCGATCCCGGCGACATCGAGAACCTGCGGGGCCTTCGTGCGGCGGGCGAGCTCATCAACATGCTCGACGCGTACGCCCTGGTGCAGGCGCAGCGCGCCCTCCGGCTGAGCGACGCACAGTACGGGCAGTTCGTGCCGCTGCTGAAGAAGCTCCAGGAGACGCGGCGGCGCAATCACCAGGCACGAAACCGGATTCTCGCGGAGCTGCGGAAGCTGACCGCCCCGGGCGCGGCCGCGCTGGACGAAGCAGCGGTTGCCGACCGGTTGAACGCCCTGCGCGACCACGAGACGCGCGCGGCCGCAGAGATGCGCAGCGCGTACGAAGCCATCGACGCCATGCTGGATCTGCGCCAGCGTGCGCGCTTTCGCATCTTCGAGGAGCAGATGGAGAACCGGAGGCTCGACCTCCTGATGCGGGCGCGTGAACGGGCTGGCCGGCGCGGGACTGGAGGAGGCTGATCGGCCGGCGGGGCCCGGAGGTACCTCCGCGGTCCAACCTGTGTACAATCGTCTTCATGCCCTCCCGGCTGGGACTCGCGTTCCTCGCCGCCTTGGTCGCCGCGACGACAGCAGCCCATCTGGACGCCCGCCAGCGCTTCACGAAGCAGGAGGCGGACCGCTTCCAGAGCAAGCTCACGCGCATCGTCGAGCTCGGCCACATCCAGCGTCCCCGGACCACCGGCGCCCGGACCACTCCCTTGACCGACGTGGAGGTGACCGCCTACCTGCGGCACCACGCGAAGGACCAGGTGCCGGTCGGGATCGTCGAGCCAACTCTCACCGCGCTCGGCGGTGGCCGCGTGGCAGGCCGGGCCGTCGTGGACCTCGACGCAGTGCGGAAGCAGAAGCAGCGGGGATGGCTCGACCCGCTCGCCTACCTCACGGGGCGGCTCCCGCTCCAGGCAACCGGGCTGCTGATTACGCAGAACGGCGTCGGGCGGTTCCAGCTGGAATCGGCCGACATCTCCGGCGTCGCCGTTCCAAAGACCGTCGTCCAGGAGCTGCTCTCGTACTATTCCCGCACGCCCGAGAATCCCGCCGGCATCAACATGGACGACCCGTTCGCACTGCCGTCGCGCATCCGCGAGATCCGCGTCGAAAAAGGTCAGGCCATGGTCATTCAGTGACGCCCGACCAGATGCTGGCCTGACGTCCGGCGCTCCTCATTCGGCATTCAGCATTCGCCATTCATTCAGCATTCAGCATTCAGCACTCAACATTCAGCATTCGAATGGATTCGCTCCAGCGTCCCCTGCAGTATCTGAAAGGCGTGGGGCCGCGCCGCGCCGCCGACCTGGAGCGTGTCGGCCTCCATACCATCGAGGATCTGCTGTACCGGTTTCCGATCAGGTACGAGGATCGCGGCAGGTTCCAGACCATCGCGTCGCTGCGCCCCGGCGTGGCCGCATCTGTCGTGGGGGAGATCGTCAGCTGCGGCATACGTCCGACGAGGCGGCCCCGCTTCAAGATCTTCGAGATGCTCCTGCGCGACGCGACGGGCGGGCTTCGAGCGGTCTGGTTCAACCAGCCGTTTCTCAACGACATTTTCCGTCCCCGCCAGCGCGTCATTCTGTACGGACGGCTCGAGCTGTCGACACACGGGCTCCAGCTGCAGAACCCGCAATACGAGATCCTCACGCAGGACGAGAGCGCCTCCGAGGATCGCGCAGGCCCGGACACCCCCGAGGACGACACGCTCCACACCGGCCGCATCGTCCCGATCTACGAGAAGACGGGGAACCTGACGACGAAAATGCAGCGGGTGGTCGTGCACAACGCGCTCGCGGAGCTGCCGGCGTCCGTGCCGGATCCGCTGCCCGACGCGCTTCGCGGGAGGCAGCTGCTGCTCGATCGACGCACGGCGCTCGCCAACGTTCATTTCCCGCCGGCCGGCACCAGCCTCGACGAGCTGAACGCCTTTCGATCGCCGGCGCAGCGGCGGCTCATCTTCGAGGAGTTCTTCCTGTTCCAGGTCGGGCTCGTGCTGCGGAAGCGCCGCGCCGGCGCGGAGCGCAAGCCCCGCTCCATCACGATCACCGATGAGATCCGCGAATCCGCGCGCCGCGTGCTGCCGTTCAGGCTGACGGGCGATCAGAAGAAGGTGATCGCGGAGATCGTCGAGGACATGAAGCGCGAGCACCCGATGAACCGGCTGCTGCAGGGGGACGTCGGGTCCGGCAAGACGATCGTGGCGCTGATGGCGGCGCTCGTCGCGATGGAGAACGGCTTCCAGGTGGCGTTCATGGCGCCGACCGAGATCCTCGCCGAGCAGCACTTCATCACCATCCGGCGGCTGCTCGAGTCCTCGCGCTTCCGCATGGCGCTGCTCACGGGCGCGACGCCGGCGAAGAGGCGGCGCGAGATCCAGGCGGAGCTGGCCGGCGGGTCCGTTCAGTTCGTCGTCGGGACCCACGCGCTCGTGGAGGAGCCCGTGGCGTTCCGCGAGCTGGGTCTCGTCATCATCGACGAGCAGCATCGTTTCGGCGTCATGCAGAGGGCGGCGCTGCGCGCCAAGGGCATGACGCCGGACGTGCTGGTGATGACCGCGACGCCGATACCGCGCACGCTGGCGCTCACGACGTACGGCGACCTCGACGTGTCGGTGATGCACGACATGCCGCCCGGACGGCTCCCGATCAAGACCATCGCGAAGCCGGAATCGCGCCGTGACGAGATCTACCAGTTCATCCGGCAGCAGCTCGACAACGGGCGCCAGGCGTACGTCATCTACCCCCTGATCGAGGAGTCGGCGAAGATCGATCTGAAGGCCGCCACCGAGATGGCCGACCACCTCGCGCAGGACATCTTCCCGGCCTACCGCGTCGCGCTGCTCCACGGGCGCCTGAAGCAGGACGCCAAGGATCGCGTGATGAACGCGTTCGCGCGCGGCGAGTTCCACGTGCTCGTCTCGACGACGGTCGTCGAGGTGGGCGTGGACGTAGCGAACGCGGCGGTCATGCTCGTCGAGCACGCCGAACGCTTCGGGCTCTCGCAGCTCCACCAGCTTCGCGGCCGCGTTGGCAGGGGGCCTCACCAGTCGTACTGCATCCTCCTCTATCAGTCGCCGCTCTCCGAGCAGGGGCGCGAGCGCCTCAAGGCCCTGACGGAGACCACCGACGGGTTCGTGATCGCCGAGCGCGACCTGGCGCTGCGCGGCCCCGGCGACTTCTTCGGCACCCGGCAGTCGGGCATGCCCACATTGCGCGTGGGCGACCTCCTCCGCGACCACGCGCTGATGGAGGAGGCCCGCCGCGAGGCCGTGGCGGCCCTCGACGATGCCCGCACCTCGGAGTCGCTCGCCACCTTCGTGCGTTCGAGCTGGGAGCAGAGGTTCGGGCTCGTGGGGGTGGGGTGAGGTGTGTCGGTGTCGGTGTCGGTGTCGGCGGAGGAGACGGAGGGCACGGAGGTTCCACCACGGAGGCACGGAGGGCACGGGGAAGCCGCGATCTTGTTGACACGAGGGTAGTCGCAGGAAAGGGACCGAGTGTGCGAAGCGGCATTGGATTCCCCCCCGTGGCGTGAGCGTCGAGACAGCCCGTGATCAGTTGAACTCCGTGCCCTCCGTGCCTCCGTGGTAAACCCTCCGTGCCCTCCGTCTCCTCCGCGCGATCGGATTCGACATGCGCGTCATCGCCGGTGAATTCAAAGGCCGTCGACTCGAGAGCCCCGACTGGCCCGGGCTGAGACCGACGTCCGACAAGCTGCGCGAGACGCTCTTCAACGTGCTCGCGCCCGCGATCCGCGGCGCCCGTGTCGTCGACGCGTATGCGGGAACGGGGGCCGTGGGCATCGAGGCGCTGAGCCGCGGCGCCGCCCATGTGACGTTCGTCGAGCGGCATCCGAGGGCGGTCCGGCTGATCGAAACGAATCTCCTGCGGTGCGGGGTTGACTCGGAGCGCTATGCTATTATCCGCGCGGGGTTTGCGGATGCGATCCAGCGGCTGGCCGGCGCGCCGCCGGACGTGATCTTCCTCGACCCGCCGTACGGGGAGCTGGCGCTGGACGAGGCACTGGAGGCGGCGGGCCCGCTGGCAGGCGACGCGACCCTGGTGGTCGTCGAGCACGCCTTCCGCGCCGGAGCGCCGGCGGAGGCCGGCGGGCTCGTACGAACGAGGTCGCTTCGGTCCGGCGACAGCGCGCTGGCATTCTATCGGCGTCCAACGCGTTCACGAGGATCCGCATGAGCGAAATCGTGGCGATCTACCCCGGCTCGTTCGACCCGCTGACCAACGGGCACGTGGACATCATCCAGCGCGGTTCCCGCATCTTCGATCGGATCGTCGTTGCCGTGCTGATCAACATCGAAAAGGCGCCGCTCTTCCCCGTGTCGGAGCGCGTCGAGATCGCCCGCACGGTCTTCCGCGAATGGCCCAACGTGGAGGTGGACACCTTCGACGGGCTGCTCGTCGAATACGCGCGCAAGCGCCGGGCGACCGCCATCGTCCGCGGCCTGCGCGCCATTTCGGATTTCGAGTACGAGATGCAGATGGCGCTGATGAACCGGCGGTTGAATCCCGGGGTGGAAACCGTGTTCATGATGCCGGCCGAACCGTACACGTACGTCAGCTCGCGGCTCGTCAAGGAGGTCGTCGCCCTCGGCGGATCCGTCAAGGGCCTGGTTCCGGAACTCGTGGAGCGGCGTCTTCGTGAAAAGAAGCCCTCGCGCGAGACGTTGAGGGCCTGACGATGCTTGCCGCGCGTGCCCGACGGATCGCCCAGTCGCCCACCATGAAGGTGGCCGCCGAGGCGCTGAAGCTCAAGGCGCAGGGGATCGACGTGATCGATCTTGGCGCCGGCGAACCCGACTTCCCGACCCCGCCCCACGTCGCCGCCGCTGCCCACGAGGCCATCGACGCGAACTTCACGAAGTACACGACGAACTCGGGCACGGAGGAGCTGAAACGCGCCATCGCGTCGCGCTACAGACAGGACTGTGGCGTGGACTACGAGACAGCCGAGGTCATCGTGACCGCCGGCGGCAAGCAGGCGCTCTACAACGCGGTGATGGTGCTGTTCGGCCCGGGCGACGAGGTCATCACGCACGCACCCGGCTGGCCGACGCTCGTCGAACAGATCAGACTGACCGAGGCCAGGCCCGTCATCGTCCGCACCTACGCGGAGAACGGCTTCAGGCTCAGGGCCGAGAGCATCCTCGGCGCCCTGTCCCCGTCCACCCGCGGGATCGTCATCAACTCGCCGGGCAATCCCACCGGCGCGCTGATCGAGGAAACCGATCTCGAGGCGATCGCGGTGGAAGCCGCACGGCGGGGCATCTGGATCATCATGGATCTCTGCTACGAGAAGCTGATCTACGATCCGGTGCCGCACAACCTGCCCGGCGTGCTCGCGCGCGTCACGCGCGATCGCGCGATCCTCTGCGGGTCGGCCTCCAAGGCGTACGCGATGACGGGCTGGCGATGCGGCTGGGCGCTCGGGCCCGCACCGGTCATCGCGAGCTGCAATGCGCTCCAGAGCCACTCGACCTCCAACGTGTCGTCGATCACACAGAAGGCGGCGCTCGCGGCGCTCACCGCACCGCAGGACTGCGTGACGGCGATGCTGGACGAATACCGGCGGCGCCGCGACCAGCTCTCGGCATGGCTCGCCGGGGAGCCGCGCCTGCGGCTCGTCAAGCCGGCCGGCGCGTTCTATCTGTTCCCGGACGTGTCCGATTTCCTGTCGGCGGACGCCATCAGGACGTCAGCCGCCCTTGCCCAGGCCCTGCTCGACGATGTGCGCGTCGCGGTGACGCCGGGCGAGGCATTCGATGCGCCCGGATTCGTCCGCATCTCGTACGCCACGTCGATGGACCAGCTGGCACGCGGGGCCGAACGGATCATCGATTACGTGAGGTCGCTGGAGCAGCGATCGAAGGCAGTCGCCCGGTAGGAAGGAAACGGAGATAGAGCACGCCACCTCGACGTTGATCGACGCCCTCACGACGATCCTCGGAACTGAGAACGTCCGGAGCGACCGGGAATCGCTGATCGCCTACGGCACGGACGCCTTGAAGCGCGGGCAGGCCGCCGACGTCGTGGCGTTCCCGGGATCGACGCTGGAGGTCGCGCGCGTCGTCCAGGTGTGCGCCCGGCACCGCGTGCCCATCGTGCCGCGCGGCGGCGGGACGGGGTACACGGGCGGCGCGGTACCGGTGCGCGGCGGAGTGGTCCTGTCGCTCGAGCGCATGAATCGCATCCTCGAGATCGACGAGCTCAATCTTCTCGCTGTCGTTCAGCCGCATGTCATCAACGGCGATCTGCAGAGAGCGGTTGAGCGCGTAGGGCTGTTCTATCCGCCCGATCCGGCGAGCCTCGAGACCTCCTCAATCGGCGGCAACGTCGCGGAGTGTGCGGGCGGACCTCGAGCCTTCAAGTACGGCACCACGAAGCGCTACGTTCTGGCACTCGAAGCGGTTCTGCCAACGGGCGAGGTCGTTCGGACGGGGTCCAAAGCCGTGAAGAACGTGGTCGGCTACGACCTGACCCAGCTGCTGGTGGGTTCAGAGGGGACGCTCGCGATCATCACTGAGGTGACGCTGCGACTCGTTCCCAAGCCGCCGGCACGGATGACACTGTCGGCCGCGTTCGGGGATGTTCGTCACGCCGTGAAGGCGGTGACCGCGCTGATTGCCCGTCGCGTCGTCCCTGCAGCAATCGAGTTGATCGACGCGGCTTCGTTGCGAGCGGTTGAATCGTATGTCGGGCGGTCGGTGGTTCCTGCCGGATCGACGTCGATGATCATCGTCGAATGCGACGGCACTCAGTCTGCAGTTGACGAAGAGATGCGACTCGTCGAGGACGCTTGCC
>DATIEW010000529.1:0-15710 GCA_035455585.1 Vicinamibacterales bacterium
ACGCGGTTTCAACGGAGCTGACGCGTTGGACCGAGACCGACCATGCGTGCCCCGCGAAGGTCGCCAGCGTCAGGCCCGTCAGCACGATGAGCGAAGGAAGCACGCCGACGCTGGCGCCGGCGCGCGTCCACCAGACGGCCAGCACGAACCACGACAGCACGCTCCCGGCCTGGGCGATCCACGGCAGACGGCCGGCCGCGCTCTCGACGAACAGCGCGGCGTTGAGAATCGCGAGCAGCAGTGCCATCGCCCAGAGCGCGGCGGGCGCCACCTGACCGGCGGCGAGAAACAGAAGCAGCGCGAGGCTCGCCAGCAGCACGACGCCGCTCGCCCACGACGGCCCCAGGGGCCGTCCAGAGCGTCGCGCCGCCACGGGAACGGCGAGGGCGACCAGGCCGAACGCGGTGTAGATTCCAACCGCCGTGCCCAGCCGATCGACGTCGAGGTGCGACGCCGACCAGACGGCCTGCGCGGCGACTGCGAAGAATCCGGCGACGTAGTACAGCGCGCCCGGCCCGCCGCGGATCGCACGCCACCCGATGAGGAGCACGAGCGCGAGCAGCGTGCCGAACAGCACGGTCGGATCCGCGAATGCCGGCTCGATTGCCGCCAGCACGGGAAACGCGAACAGGAGAAGCGGCGCCGTGAACGACGTCGACCGGGCAACCCCCGCCAGCGGCCGGCCCACACGGCTGGCAATCGCCGGCGCGAAGAGAAAAAACGCCGCAAAGGCGGCCACGAACGCAACCGCCGGGAGCCGGGCGTGCGACGCGTAGGAGGTCGACAGCCAGACCGCCACCGTCAGGATCGTCGCGAGCGCGCCCGCAGCGTGCAGCCGCTCGTCGCGAAGCGTCAGCGCCACAGCGAGCAGGCCCGAATCGAGCACGAGGAGAAAACCGAACATCAGGGATGCGCTGACGCCGTACTCCGGCACCGCGGCCAGATAGACAGCGAACAGGGCGGGCAACACCGCCGACGTCAGAGCCGTCCGTTCGAGGCTTCCCCCGGCGCCGGCGCTGCGGAGTGTCGCCACCCGGCGCGCCGCCAGCAGCCCGACGATCGCGGTGAGCGGGAAGATCAGGAACACCGACATGGCCAACGGCAGCGCGCTCGCATCGAGGAAGCGGAAGACCCATCCCCACTGATACAAGGTCGTGAGGATGAGCGTCAGCCACGACAGGATCGGCCAGCCCTTCCTGAACGCAACCCAGGCAAGTCCGATGTTCAGCAGAAGCAGATACGAGAAGAGCGGGATCGGCCGGTTCTCTCCCGTCGAGAGCAGCGCCGGCGCCGCAAACCCGCCCATCAGGCCGAGAACGGCGATGAAGAGCGACTCGCGCCGGATCGACAGGAGGACCGCGAGCACGGTGACGAGGACGAGCAGCCCGAACGTCGCGGAGGCAGGTACCAGATCCCAGAGGGCGTGGGCGGCGAAGAACGTGGAGAACAGGATCGCGATGGCAGCTGCGTCGAGCGCGTTCGCCGTGAAGGGATACCGGCGTGCGGCCTTCAGCTCGCACGTCACGAGCAGCCCCACCCCGACGATCACACCGATCGCGACACGGACGGGAGGCTGAAGCCATCCGTGCTCGATCGAGTAGCGCAGGAAGAACACGGCAGCGAACACGAGGGCGATGCCCGCGATCGCGGAGAACAGCTTGACGCCAACGAGACTCTCCCAGTCGATCACGGGCCGTGGCGGCCGGACGGGCGCGCCGGCGGGTACGTCGTGGTCGGCGGCCGCGCCGGCTGCCGCAACGCCAGGCAGTCCCGGTTCCTCGGCCGGCGGCCCCTGGATCGCCGCCTCCGGGGGGACCTCTGCGGGTGGCACCGGGACCTCGATCGCGGGCGCGACCGGCTCGCGTTCGGCCGGGGTTTCGAGGGATGGGGTGGGAATCGGCTCGGCGGCGGGTGCTGGCGCCGCCACCGGTTCCGGTTCGCGCGCAGGCTTTTCGGCCGGCGCGGGTCCGACAGCAGGCGACGCGGCACGCACGCGCTCGAGGAGCAACTTCACGAGCTCGAGCTCGGCCCGCTGTTCTTCCAGCGCGCCCTGGAGCGACGCAACCCTCGCGCGTGTCCGTTGCGCCGACACCCAGGAGGCGATCGGCAGCACGAACGGGACCGCCAGCACCACGATCGCGACCAGTACCAGGAGCTCCACTATTCCTCGGTGAACCTCAGCCTCGTCGGCGCGTCATGCGCGCGACCCTTCCAACTTCCAACTTCCAACTCCCAGGCCGCTCAGTCCGGTCTCTCCGGAACCTCGGGAGTTGGGAATCGAGACCTGACACTGTTCGCTTTTCAGCAGCAGTTGGGCGGCGCCATCTTACGCCGTTCCAGATACTCTGGCGAGCCTTGGTGCGGAATGTCGTGAGGAAGCCCTGAGAAAGAGTGAGCCCGGTGCCGACAAGGCCGGGCAAACTACGGCAGGCAGCAGAGTTAGCACGCTGCTGAAAAACGCATCCTGATGGCAGATGGGCAATGGGCGAAATCGCCTGCTTTAGCCACGGCCCATTGCCAATTGCCCATCAGGCCGCCCTTGTTTCGGCGGCCGGCCAGGCGGCGGGAAGCTACTTCTTCCGCACGTTGTTCAGCATCACCGGCTGGTTCGCGTAGTCCTCGATGATCAGCACGTCGCCGCTGAGGATCAACTTCGTGGCTATCGACAGCTTTCCTTCTCCCCGTCCCTGGCTGTCGAGCCTGAGCTCGATGAACGTGAAGGGATACTCCAGCGTACGCGGCCGGGCGGCCGCCTCCCAGAAGCCGATCGGGCGGTCCGTTCCGAGCACGATGTGCCGCCCTCCATCCTTTCCTGGAACCTGGAACGCATAGCGGAGATCGTAGGCCAGGCTGTCTGGGGTTCTGATGTACCCGACGCGGGGAACACTCTGCAGCGCCTCGAGGAGCGCCTCCGCACCCCTCTCCCGGAAGACCGTCATGAACCGTTCGCGCTCCGCAGCAGTCGACCAGCGCTCGATGACGATGTCGAGAGGGGTGGCGCCGGTGGCGCCAACGTTGCTGATATTGACCGCATATGCGGTAAACGCCTCGCGCGGCGCGTTGGAGGCGACCTGTGCGCCGGCGTGTCCGCCGAGCGACAGTAGCGCCAGCAGCGCCGCAGCGAGAAACACCCGCGGACTGCGCATCGGCTGTCTCCTTGATATTGAGACGATCCGGATATCCGTCCGGTCCCTGCTCGCCAAGGCTCAGCTTGCGGACGGGTCCCTCCGCCTTCAACCTCTTTCCGGTTCCCTTTCACCGGTCGCGCCGAATCCGCCCCGCGAATCGGTGCGAAGCTCGTCCGCCTCCTGCCATGTCACCCGCGGCACCGACAGGAGGAGCCCCTGCGCGATGCGGTCGCCCGCCTTGACGAGGACGGTCCGGTCGGTGGCGTTCCAGACGGCGATCTTCACCTCGTCGGCCGGACCGCAGTAGTCAGGATCCACGATCCCCACGCCGTTGGCAACCATCAGCCCGCGCTTCAACGGGGTGCTGCTCCGCGCGAACACGCCAAGGAACATCCCGGGAGGCACCTCGATGACGAGCCCGGTGGGCACGAGCCGCATTTCGCGCGGCGGGACCGCTGTGTCTTCGGACGCCGACAGGTCGAACCCAGCGGCGCCCTCGGTCTGGTAGCGGGGAAGGGCGACGTGGGAATGCAGTCGCCGGATGCGCACCGTCGGCACGTGATCAGTGGTGAGTTCTGAGAGCGCGTGAAAAATGCGTCAACGCCCAACTGCCAACTCCCAACTCCCAAACGTCCAAGATACCTGGCTCGGGACTTGGTTGCGGGAACCCGGATGCGTCTCACGTGAGCGGCGTGAGGTAGCTTTCAAGTTCCAGATGTGCGGTCAACCTCATCTCCTTGGGCGTTGGGAGTTGGAAATTGGGAGTTGATCCGATCTCTTTTCACTCCTTCAGAACTCAAGAACTCATCGCTTCACCGGCTCACCTGAGTCGTCGTCGCTGCGGGCTTCGGCTTGAACATCTCCGAGACGTCGCGCCGGCCGCGCTCCAGATAGGTCACGCCCTTCTCCATCCACTCGGGCCTCGGCTTGCCGAGCAGGAAGTGATCGAAGAACTCGTCCTGGTGTACGGTCCAGTGCTTCTGATTGTCGCGGTTCCGCAAGCCGTGCGGTTCGCCGTTGTAATTGAAGAAGTAGGCTTCCTTCCCGAGCCGCCGCATGGCCGAGAAGAACTCGATCGCCTGGTACCAGGGCACCGCGTCGTCCTCGTCGTTGTGGATCGTCAAGTACGGCGTCTCCACCTTCTCGACCCAGAAGATCGGCGAGTTCTCGATGAACTGCAGCGGCGCGTCCCAGGGCGGCGCCCCGATGCGGCTCTGGGTCCTCTCGTACTGGAAGGCGCGCGACATCCCGGTGCCCCAGCGGATGCCGCCGTAGGCGCTGATCATGTTCGACACGGACGCGCCGGCCTGCACCGCGGCGAATATCTTCGTCCGCGTGATGAGGTGCGTGATCTGGTAGCCGCCCCAGGAGTGCCCCTGGATCCCGATCCGCTTCGGATCGATGTAGCCCTGGGCCACGATCGTGTTGACCGCGGGGATGACGCATTTCTCCGCGCTTTCGCCCGGATATCCCGTGTCGTAGACGATGTCGGGCAGCAGCACGACGTAGCCGTTGCTGACATAGCGCGTGATGTTGATGCTCGTGCCGGGGTTCGGGGTTCTGTAGGTGTGCAGCCCCTCCGACAGCTCCTCGTAGATGTAGACCATCAGCGGGTACTTCTTCGCGGGATCGAAGTTCTCCGGCTTGATGACGATCGCGCGAAGGGACTTGCCGTCGGTGTTGAGGTAGTGGGTCAGCTCCGCCCTGCCCCAGACGAACTGAGCCTGCTGCGGGTTGGCATCGGAGACCTTCTTCATGCCTTTGAAGCTCGCGTCGCTCAGCCACAAATCGGGGAACTCGTCGAACCGCGACAGCGTGAACACGAGGCGGTCGGCGTTGCGCGCCTTGATCAGCTGTCCGAACGATTTCTCCAGCATCACGACCTTCTGCGGCGGGGCCGTGCCGGTGAAGCTCGTCTGATAGAAGCCGCCGGATTCCGTCGCGTCGTCGTTGGCCGAGAGCAGCAGCGGCTTGTCCGTTGGAATCGAGCGCTGCTCGGGGTCTAGGGAGCGATAGCGGAACACGATCTTCTCCCTGCGCCCGAATCCGTTGGTCACCATCCGCGCGCCCGTGCCATCGGGCTTGATATCCCAGATGTCGTACTTGTCGTAGATGAGGACGGAGGAATCGTTCGCGGTCCAGCCGGCGCTGCCGTAGGCGCCAGGCAGGTTGGGCGTATCGTGATCCTCGCGCCAGAAGTTGATGTCCAGCTTCCCGGTCAGGTTCACCTTCGCGCCATCCGAGACACGATGGGTGAACCAGTCGGCCTCGTGCTCGTCGAAGTACAGCAGGTAGCGGCCGTCGGGCGACATCGACGGCGTGCCGCGCCAGCGCTCGAGGATCTTCCTGGCGTTGCCTGTCTTCAGATCGACGATCGACACGTCGTTGTAGGTCGTGTCCCACGAGACCTCGCGCCGGTAAGGCAAATCGCTCGTGCCAACCGCATGACTCGTCGCGTCGTCGCCGGGGTTCACGTTCGGCAGATCGAAGGTCGCGAGCTGGACCAGGCGCCTGTCCGCCATGTGCACGACCGCCCGGTAGTTGCGATTGCGCTCCTGTTGTGCGCGCGAGCGCTGCATCGACTGAAGGTGGGGGTCCTTGTAGTGCCAGATGTCGACGGCGCGCGGCTGCGGGGCGCCCTCCGCGGCCGGCGGCTCCGGCGGCGGCGCCGTCCCGAGGAACAGCCGCTGCCCGTCCTTGGAGAACCGCGGCGGAGCCTGGTCGCTCACGACGAGCCCGTCGGGCATCCCCCGCGTCGAGCCCGAGACGAGCTCGGTCGCCGCACCGTCTCCAACGGTCCAGTAATAGAGGCGATACGGGGACACGGGCTTGTCGTACTCGGCCTGATCGCTCAGAAACGCCAGCTGCCTGCCGTCCTCGTCGAACGCGAAGCTCTTGTAATTGCCCTTGCCCTTCTGCAGGTCAATCACCGCGCCATCGCTCATCCGCCGGGCGAAGGCGCCATCCTCCTCCGCCTTCTGGGACGACACGGCGTAGGCCAGCCACGCGCCATCGCGCGACCAGGCGAAGCCGCTCACCAGCGGAATCGTGACGTCCTCGCCGGTAGGCAGGTTGCGGACGATGAGATCGCGGCCCGGGTCCTTGCGCTTCTCGCCTGGAGCGCCCCGCCCGCGGCCGGTCGTCTGCCCGCGCCCGGCCTGTGGCGCTCCGCCCCGGCCGCGGCCGCCTCGTCCGCCCCGTCCCGTGGCAACGCCGCCTGTACCGCGGTAGAACACCGCCCAGGTCGAAGACTCCTCCGGCAGGCTGATGGTGCCGATCTTCTCCAACGTGGTTACCTTCCCGCCCGGCAGCTCCATGATGCCGGCGGAATTCCGCGGCTCGTTGCGCTGGCCGCCCTGCCCTTCCCCGCGCGGCTCCTGCCCTTCGCCCTCGCCGCGTCCGGCCTCGCGCTCCTTTTCCTCTTCAGCCTTGGTCGGGACGATCGAAAAGGTGACGAAGCGCCCGTCCGGGGTGAAGGTGGGGTTCGTGCCGCGCGGGTGCCTGAATTCGTTACCGGTGCGCAGATTGCGAACGACGAGCTGACCATCGAGGCCCTGCGCTGTGAGCGCGTACGCGAGCCACTCGCCGTTACGCGACAACGTCGTTCCCTGGATGGACCACCAGGCGTCGTACACGTCGTAGGAGAGCGGACGCTTGCCGGAAGCGGGCGTCTGGGCCTGGGTCGGCCACATCGCGCACGAGAGGATGAGCACGGTTCCGCAGCCGAACGTCGCCGCGTGGCGCTGCAGTCGCTGGAGCATCACGGCACCTCATGACGGGGCTCAGGACGGGGGTTCATGACGGAGGTTCGGGCATATTATGCCCTATAGGCGATTCAATACGACGGCATGGGGAATGGTGCTACAGCCCTGGTCGCCAGCGCCCGCCCCGTCAGCCGATTCCCGGAGGGTGAAATGGGTCGCAGAATGTTTCTGGCAGGGGCGGTGATTCTGCTGGGCGCGATGGGCGCGGGAGCCGGCGCACAGGATCGGCCGCGCGCTCGCGATCTCGGCATTCAGCCGGGCGCCGGAGATCCGGGACCGCTGAACGCGATTACGGACGTGGCGGGGGTCCGTGTCGGCCACGCCACGGTCGCGAGCGGCGACACCGTCCGCTCGGGTGTCACGGCGATCCTCCCGCACGGCGGCAACATCTTCCGGGAGAAGGTCGCCGGGGCGGTGTTCATCGGCAACGCCTTCGGCAAGCTGGCCGGCTCCACGCAGGTCCAGGAGCTTGGCACGATCGAGTCGCCGATCGTGCTCACCAACACGCTGTCGGTCGGCACGGCCGTCGAGGCGGTCGTTCGATGGACCATCGCCCAGCAGGGAAACGAGAACGTACGGTCGGTCAACGCGCTGGTCGGAGAGACCAACGACGGCAGCCTGAATGACATCCGCGGCCTGCACGTCACGCGCGATCATGTGGCCGCGGCGATCGACGGCGCGCGGGAAGGCCCCGTCGAGGAGGGGGCCCTCGGCGCGGGCACCGGAACGGTTGCGTTCGGATGGAAAGGGGGGATCGGAACCTCGTCGCGGGTCGTCCGGCAGCAGGCGGCCTCGTGGACGGTCGGCGTGCTGGTCCAGAGCAACTACGGCGGGCGTCTGACGATCGCCGGCGTGCCGGTCTGGCGGGAACTGTCCCCTCGCGGCGAGCCGGGTGCCGATCGGTCCGACGGGTCCTGCATGATCGTTGTCGCCACGGATGCGCCGCTCGACGCCCGCGATCTCGAGCGGCTCGCGGCGCGCGCCATCTTCGCGATGGCCCGCACGGGATCGACGTACTCGAATGGCAGCGGCGATTTCGCGATTGCGTTCTCGACGCACCCGTCGCTCAGGGTCACCGGCGCCACGGGGCCGCAGCAGCGCACGGTCCTGCCGACCGACGCCGTGTCGGGACTCTTCGAAGCCGTGCTCGACGCGACCGAAGAAGCGATCTACAACTCGATGCTGAAGGCCACCGATACGTCCGCCCGCGGCCGGACCGTGCGCGCGCTGCCGATCGATCAACTCAGATCGGTGCTTCGAAAGTACGGAAGATGATGGAGGAATGAACCCTCCATGAAGGACCCGCGTTTCACCGCAGCTGCGGCACCGTGAGCGTCAGATTGTGTCGGGACAGCGCGCTGCTGAGCGCCGTCGCCTTCGAGAAGAGCGCATTGACCTCGGCGAACAGCTTCGGCAGCTGCACCTTGGTGTCGTTGTAGGCCTGCAGCGTCTGCGATGTCGGCCACATTCCGCCCATCAGTCCGTTCTTGGCCGAGACGAGGCGGACGATCGGGTTGTCGGATCCGCCTCCGCCGCGGCCGCCGCCGAAGCCGCCCCGGCCGCCGGCCGGCGCCGTCAACCGCGGCGTCAGCGCCGTCAGCTCTTTGTTGACCGCGTCGAACATCGTCTTGAGGTCCGCGGGAAGATCCGTGCGCGACTCGACCTCCTTCGCCAGTTCTCCCATGCGCGTCGCGAATGGGGCGAGCGTGCCGGCGACGTCCGTCGTGCGACGCTGCAGCTCGTGCATCTCCATCGCCATGTCGAACAGCTTGCGCCGCTCGGCGTCGGTCAGCATCACTTCGGGGTCCGCGGCCACGCGGAGCGGCTTCGACTCGATCGTCTTTCCGTCGACGATGAGGGCGACGTTGTAGACGCCGGGAAGGACGAACGGTCCCGCGGTGGCGCCACCGCCGAAACCGCCGCGGCCGCCGCCGAACCCGCCGCCGGAGTCCACGCACCCTGCGCCGAAGGCGACGCGCGCCGGTGTCTGGGACTCCTGGCCGGGTGCGCCGGCCCGGCCCCCGCCACGCCCTCCGCGGCCGGTGGACGGCGGTGCCGGAGCGGGCTCGACCCTCAGGTCCCAGCAGGCCGACTGGATACCAGCCGTGTTGCTGTTGGCCAGCACGGGCCCGGAAATCCCGCGAACCTCACGGCCCGATGCATCCGTGATCTTGAGCGCCACCTCGCCGGTGTCTTTCTTGAGCAGCCAGGAGATCACGGCGGCCTGCGGCGGGTTCTCGCCAAAGAACGTCTGGTTGCCCCAGAACTCGTAGTTGCGATCGCGTGCCGGCCTCCTGTGCATCGACGCCGACGGCGGCGTGAACAGTTTCGCGTCGGCTGCCGTCATCCGGGCGGCCGCGTACTCCTGAATCGGCGCGAGATGATCCAGGATCCAGATCGCGCGGCCGTGGGTCGCCAGGATCATCGCGTTGTCGCGCGGGTGCAGCGTGATCTCGTCGATGCGGACCGTCGGGAGATTCCCCTTGATCCGCTGCCACGTGCCGCCGCGGTCGACGGTCACGAACAGCCCGGTCTCCGTGCCGAGATAGAGGATGTCGCGGTTCCGGTGATCCTCGGTCAGCGTCCGCGCGACCTCACCCCTGAGGTTCGAGGAGATCGACCGCCAGGACTGGCCGTAGTCGCTGCTCGCGTAGATGTGGGTTTCGAAATCGTTCTGCCGATGCCCGTCGAACGTGGCGTACACGGTTCCTTCGTCGTACCTGGATGGGACGACTTCGGAGACGTAGATCCCCTTGGGCACCCCCTGAATCCTCTCGAACACCTTCGTCCAGGTCTTGCCGGCGTCACGCGAGACCTGCAGGTTGCCGTCGTCGGTCCCCGCGTAGAACAGCCCCGCCCGGCTGGCCGATTCCGCGAAGGTCACGATGGCCGGCCACGCCGCAATGCCGTCGTTGCGTGAAAAGCGGATCTCGCTGCCCTTCACACCCATCGTCTCGATTTCGTCGCGATTGCCCGCGTCGGTGAGGTCCGGGCTGACGGCGACCCACGAGTGGCCCCGGTCCGTCGAGCGAAAGACCCTGTTGGCAGACGCATAGACCACCTTCGGGTCGTGCGGTGACAACACCAGCGGCGTATCCCAGTGCCAGCGCAGCGGCGGCTCGCCGGAACCGGGCTGCGGCCTTACGCTCATCGTCTCCCCGGTGATCCGATCGACACGCACGATGTTGCCATCCTGCGATTCGCTGAAGGCGATGCGGAAGTCCGCGGGATCCTGGAGCACGACGAAACCGTCGCCGCCCTGCAGCGTAGTCCAGTGGTAGTTGGCGATGCCCGCCGATCCGCGGACCGCGCTGGGCCCGCACCAGTTGTAGTTGTCCTGCATGCCGCCGCAGATGTTGTAGGGCGTCGCCATGTCGACGCTGACGTGGTAGAAGAGCCCGACCGGCAGGTTCGGCAGGAACTGCCACGTCCCGGCTCTGTCGTACGACACGGCGAGGCCGCCGTCGTTGCCGATGAGCACGTGGTCGGAGTTGTGCGGGTTGATCCAGATTGCGTGCACATCGTCGTGCGTGGACGAGGCGACATCGGTGGCGATGGTCTTGCCCCCGTCCAGCGTCTGGTGCAGGCCGACGCCCCCGAGGTACACCACCTCGGGATCGGTGGGATCGATGGCGATCTGGCTGAAGTACATCGGCCGCGGGTTGGCGTTGTTCACCTTGCGCCACGTCTCGCCGGCGTCGTCCGAGCGGTACATGCCGGTCGGCAGGTTGTTGAGCGGCTGCGCGCCGCCGCGGCCGCCGCCGGGAAACTGCGGCGCGGCCTGGGCCGCCCCGCCAGGGCCCCCTTCCGCCGCGCCGGGAGCACCCGCGCCGCGGCCCCTTCCCCCGCGTCCCTCGGGCGCGGGTCCTTCGATGAGCGCGTACAGGATGTTCGGCCGCTTGCGATAGACGTCGATCGCCGTCCGGCCGAGCGGACCGTCAAGCACCCCGCCCTTCAACTTCGTCCAGGTCTCCCCGCCGTCGACCGACTTGTAGATGCCGCTGCCGGACCCGCCGCCGTTGAAACAGCAGGCGGAGCGGCGGCGCTGGTACATCGTGGCGTAGAGGATCCGGCTGTCGGCCGGATCCATGACGAGGTCGTTGGCGCCGGTATCGTCGTCGACCTTGAGGACCTGCCTCCAGGTCCGGCCGCCGTCAGTGGTCCTGTAGACGCCGCGCTCGCCACCGGGACCCCAGAGGCTGCCGGTCGCCGCGACGAACACGGTGTTGTTGTCGCGCGGATCAATCACGATGCGGTTTACATGACGGGACGTGCGCAGCCCCATGTGGGTGTAAGTCTTTCCGCCGTCGGTCGACTTGTAGACGCCGTCACCCCACGACCCGCTCTGGCGGTTGTTCGACTCGCCGGTGCCGACCCAGACGAGGTCCGGGTTGGACTGCGAGATCGTGACGTCTCCGACCGACATGAGCCCGTGGTCCTGGAGCTGCGGTTCGAACGTCGTGCCGTTGTTGACGGTCTTCCAGACGCCGCCGTGGGCGGTGCCGACGTAGTAGATCGCCGGGTTCGCCTCGTAGACGGCCAGATCCGAGATCCGACCGGACATCGCGGCGGGACCGATGGAGCGGAAGTACAGAGAGTCGAACGCGCGGGCGGGGGAATCGAGAGCGGGGGCCTGATCCGTACGACCAACCAGCGGCGCGCCGGTAAGCAGCACTGCTACGGCGGCGACCAGGGAAATCTCGCGATAGGGCTTCATCGACTCTCCTCCCTCCACCGGGGGACTGCGTCCTCCCGCCTCCGCTGAAGCTTCGGCGAGGCTCGCCGACCCGATTTCGCTCTTCGAGCTTCGTCGAGGTCTCGCCGTAGCGCTTCGCGCGGAGGCGGCCGGCCCCCTCACACGCTTCCGCTTCGCTGAAGCTGCGAGTCCGAATCTCAAAACTCAAAAGTCGAGGCTCAGGACTCACCCTCCGGCCTCACCTTGCGCAGGGTGTGCATCACGCGGCCCTCGGGCTGCCCTTCGACCGCCACAGTGGCGCGGATGAGGTAATCGCCGGGGGCCAGCGTGCCGAGTGGGATGGCCGCGGAGAGTACGAACCGATCCTGCTCGTTCGTTCGCGACGGCGCGAGCGCGGCGGCCGTGATTCGTTCCTGATCCAGGCCGGGCAGGACCTCGATGTACGCCGTGATCGGCGAAGTGGGGCGGCCGTACAGCTCAACCATCGCGACGGCTTCCTGTTCGTCCTGAAACTGGAGCGTCGGCGCTCCCGTGTCGCCCGGCGTGCCCAGCAGCAGATCGCTCAACTGAATCGGCCCCGCAGACACCAGGGCAGCCTCGACGTTGACGTCGACCGAACCGCTCCGGCCGGCCGAATCGGTTGCGGCAACACGCATCCGGTAGGTTCCCGGCGGCACAGTCAGCGCGGCCATCGTCGGGCGTCGGGAAAGGTCGTCGCGCTGCGCGGTCCATTGGGCGGTGAGCTTGCCCTTGGGGTCGAAGAGCCCGACCATGGCGGCAGAGAGGGTGACCTCCGGCTGGAGCGATTCGAAAAGGGCGATCACCTTGATCTTCTCGTCCGGATTGCGGGAAGAGAACGCGGCGGCTCGGAGCGGCAGGTCATGGAATTCGTTCCCGACGCGGATCATGTCGCGCGGGCTGGTCTTCTCGAGCTTTGCGATCACGATCTCCGGCCGCGCGCGGACGCGGACGCTCTCCCGTGACACCCGCACCTCGACGCGGCGGCTGGTGCCCGTGCGTTCCGCAGGCTCGGGATCGAAGGACGCGACGTAGTAGGCCGACGTCTCGCGCGCGATGCGTTCCATCTGTGACTCGCTGGCGCCGCTCAACCGGATGTGTTCGCCGCCGGTGACGCCAGCGAGATTCTCCAGACCGCCCGACGCTTCGGCCGGCGCCGACACCGTCAGGGCGTCCGGCATCTCCACCGTGTACATGCTGGCTCGCGACGCGTTCACCGAGGCGCCCAGCCGGTTGAACTCGTCGAGCCGCAGCTGGCACGTGCCCGACCCCGTTTCCCCGCCGACCCGCGCGGTCTGACCGCTCTGGAATGCGGCGAGGCTCGTCGAGAAGAACACCACGGTCGTGGGCTTTGCGGGCGAAAGGCCCTCGAAGAGGGACTGGAAGACATTGATTGTCCGGCTGGTGCGGCAGGTCAGATCGGAGGCCAACTCGCGGCCGCTGGAGTAACCCGCGAGCTTCGAGATGCCCTCGCGAACGGACCCATGATCGGTCGTCATTTCAACGGTCGGTCCTCCCTGGCGGACGCTCGCCATGCCGACGCGGTCCCGGGGCCCGAGCGCCTTTATCAGCTGCGAGCCTGCCTCGCGCATGACGTCCTCGCGACCCGTTACGACAGACTCCTCATCGAAGAGCATGAGCAGGTCACGGCCGGCCATGCCGCCGGGGGTTGCGGCGTTCGAGGAAAACGGCGGCGGGAGTGGCGAGGCCGACTCGGCGGCGGCACCCGCCGCGGCCGCCATGTCGACGAGAATCAGCGATCGGATCTGGCGCGGCTTGCCGTCTATCCGGAGCGTGACGTCCTCGGCCTTGAGGTCCCGGACGGGCTGACTGTCCCCCGTAAACGCCCGGAAATCGACCGTTACGCTCCCGCCCCCGGCTTTCGGCGCCTGCGGCGAGCGCGCAGCTGCCACGATCAGCCCGAGAGACGAGAGTGCGACCGCCGCGGTGGCAGTACGCAGTAGTCCTGTATATCTCATGGCGGAGAGCATACTCCTGATCCACGCGGTCGGAGAAGTGTCACCGATCCACGCCGCGGGGTGCTGCCAGGCCATCCACATGCATACCAGCCGCCCTTCCCGCCGTTGGGGCGCTTCCGGAATCCGATCGCGGGTTGGTACGCCCCCGGTCAGTCGGTGGCATTCCCCTCCAGGAGCGGCGCGGTCGACTCGAGGCGCGGCCCCTTCTCGTCGCAGACCGCGAAGCGTCCCTGGCCTTCCGCGTTGTACATGCAGACGCCCGCGTAGTCTCCCTTCGCGTTGACGATGTAGAAGTTGATGTTGAAGTTCGGCTCGCCGCGCGCGTTCAGGAGGCGTTTCTCGATGGTGCTGGCCTTGATACGCCTGAGCGCTTGCATCCCGGCGTCCTTCGGCTGCCGTCCGCGGCGCATCTCCTCGACGATCAGGAACGAGCACAGCCCGTACAGGTTCGCCTCGCCTCGTCCCGTCGAGCCTGCGGCCCCGGCCTCTCCGTCCACGTAGAGTCCCGCGCCGAGAATCGGGGAGTCACCGACCCGGCCCGGGATCTTCCAGGCGAGGCCGCTCGTCGTCGTCACCCCGCAGACCTCCCCTCTGGCGTTCACCCCGTTGCAGTTGATGGTGCCGTAGAAGTGGTGCGGGTCCACCAGCCCTTCGGCAATCATGTCCTGCTCGACCTGCCGGAGCGCGGCCTCGCGCTTGATCGGGTCGAGGTAGTGGAGCGGATCCGTCCGTCGCTTCCACTCCAGCCACCGCGCGCGGGAAGTCTCGGTGTTCAGGTCGTTCTCGATCGTGAACCCCATGTTGCGCGCGAACGTCTGCGCGTCCTTCCCGACGATCAGGTGATGATCTGTGTAATCCATCACCTTCTGCGCGACGAGCGACGGCGTGCGCACGCCTTCGATGCAGGCGACGGCTCCCGCCCGTTTCCTCGGCCCGTGCATGCACGACGCGTCGAGCTGGACCACGCCGTCGGCGTTGGGCAGGCCGCCATAGCCGACGCTCGTATCCGCCGGATCCAGCTCGACGATGTTCACGCCGGCAATCAGCGCATCGAGGACGTCCTCGCCCTCGGTGATCATCGCGAACGCGGTCTCGACGCAGGTCCAGGGGCCGCCGTTTCGAAAGCGATGGCCGTTGGCAGACGACACCACGACGGGCCTGGCGCTCTTCACAGTCATGACGTTCGGTGCCTGCGACGATGTGCGCGGGGCGGCGGCAGCGATCCCGGCCGCTGTCCCCGTGAAGACGAACTCCCGACGATTCAGCTTCCTGGGCATCTTGCTGGCCTCTTGTAGTTGTGAGTTTTTGAGTTTGAGTTCTGCGTCCGAGCCCTGGTGCCCTGCAGTGTAGCGGATTTATTGACGGACGCCGAACGCGCGCACTAGGATCGGGGCTCTGGTGTGGCGTCCCCGAAATAGCTTGTGCATCGAGGGCGCCGAGGCGCCCGGCTGGCAAGGCGTGAGGAGCGCGCGAATCGGGAATTTGTAAGCGACGAGCAACGCCGCCAGCCGGGAAGCGTCGGCGGCCGAATGCCAAGCTATTTCGGGGACACTAACAGCGCCGAGGGTCGGTCGCCCGGCTCCGGAAGGTGTCGACGGTTCCCAGCGGGGACGGGTGTGAGTGCGTTGGGAGTTGGGAGTTGGAGATTGGGTGTTGACACGGCGGTTCTGAGCGTCCCGCTGGTCTCTCTGCAGGATTGAGACCTGGCCCAGTCCGGAACCCGTTGATTACTCGACACGTTTCACTGGACACGATTCGCGAGGCCGCGGCCGGCGTCTATGAAGTGGCCGTCCGTACCCCGCTCGTCCCGCTGCCGTCCGGGTCCGGTGGACCCGAGGTCTACCTCAAGCTCGAAACGCTCCAGCCGATCGGGTCGTTCAAGATCAGAGGCGCGATCAACGCGATGCGCCACCTCACACCGGGCGAGCTGGCGCGCGGCGTCTGGACCGTGAGCGCCGGCAACGCCGCCCAGGGCGTGGCGCTGGCGGCACGGACCTGCGGCGCCCGCTGCAGCGTCCTCGTGATGGACTCGGCGCCCGACACGAAGCTGCGCGCGATCGAGCGGCTCGGCGCGGCCATCGTCCAGGCGCCGTACGAGGAGTGCTGGCGGACCGTGGAGCAGCAC
>DATIEW010000530.1:0-4305 GCA_035455585.1 Vicinamibacterales bacterium
GCTCGCACCGCCGCCCGATCCGATGTCGGCCCTTCTCCTCGCGCCGCCTCTCGAGCGGAGCGCGACCGCGCCGCCAGCAGCCGTGGCGCAGCAGCCGGGCGCGCCGCCGCTTCCCATGCCGCCCGTCGAGATGCCGGCGCCGCCTCCCGCCGCGCCACCGACAGCGGGCCAGACCGCCGCGGCGCCGCCGGCAGGTCCGCCACGGCCGGAACCCGTCGTGCCTGCGCCCCCCGTGGTGCCGGCACCCAGGCCCGTGCCAGAGCGGACTGCAGCGCCCGCGCCGCCGCCCGCGCAGACGCCGCCTGCCGCCCAGCAACCTCCGGCAAGCCAGATCGTATCCGTCGAAGCGCAGAAGCAGTACACGGGGCATCCCGTCAGCCTGGATTTCCAGGGCGTCGACCTCCGCGCGGTGCTGCGATCCTTCGCGGAGATCAGCGGCCTCAACATGGTGATCGACCCTGACGTGCAGGGCACCGTCGACATCGTGCTGACCGACGTGCCGTGGGATCAGGCCCTCGAGGTGATCCTGCGCGGCAATCAGCTCGACTACACGGTGGACGGCACGATCGTCCGGATTGCGCGAATTGATACGCTGAAGCGCGAGCAGGACGCCCGCCAGGCGCTGGCGAAGTCCGCCGCCGACGCGGGGACGCTGGCGGTCCGGACGTTCACCCTCAGCTACGCGCGCGCGGCCCAGTCGGCGCCGCTCATCAAGCGCGCGGCGCTGTCACCTCGCGGCGACGTGCAGATCGACGAGCGGACCAACACGCTCATCATCACCGATCTGCCCGAGCGGCTCGAGACGGCGGCGAACCTCATCGGCACGATCGATCGGGCGGAGCCGCAGGTCGAGATCGAGGCGCGGATCATCACGACGACCCGCGAGTTCGCGCGCGCGATCGGCGTCCAGTGGGGCCTCAACGGGCGGATGATGCCCGATATCGGCAACACGACGAACCTCGCGGTCCCCAACCAGGGCACGGTGGGCGGACGGCTCGGCACGCAGGGGCCGGGCGGCTCCGATCCGCGCTCGGGCACCCTCGAAGCGTCGGGAACGGCGGTCAACCTTCCGGCGCCGGCGGCCAACTCCGCCATCGGTCTCGCGCTCGGCGCGGTCAACGGGGCGTTCAACCTCGACATCGCCCTCTCGGCACTCGAACGCAGCGGCAAAGGACGCATCCTCTCGACACCGCGCGTGACCACGCAGAACAACGTCGAGGCGGAGATCACGCAGGGCGTCGAGATTCCGGTGCAGACCGTAGCGAACAACACGGTCACGGTCACCTTCAAGCAGGCGGCGCTGATGCTGAAGGTCACGCCGCAGATTACCGCGGCCAGCACCGTGATCATGCAGATCATCCTGGAGAACGCCACGCCGGGCACTCCGGTTCAGGGCATCCCGTCGATCGACACGCAGCGCGCCAACACGCGCGTGCAGGTCAACGACGGGATGACGACGGTGCTGGGGGGCATCTTCGTCAGCCGGGAGCAATCGACGATCGATCGGACGCCGGTGCTGCACCGCATTCCGTTCTTCGGGTGGCTTTTCAAGCGGGACGACAACCGCGACGAGAGCCGTGAACTGCTGATCTTCATCACCCCGCGCATTCTGAAGGGTTAGGAGCATGGACTCGGGAACTCGCGATCGCATGGCGATTCGGCGCAAGGCCGTCTGGGGCTCCGGCAGCCGGGTGCTCGCGGCGGTCTTCATGGCCTCGGCCGTGTCGTCCTGCGGCGACCTGACCACTCAGGGCACGGCCTCGTCCTACCTGATCATCACCGCGCTCGAAGCGGCGTCGGGGGCCGAGCCGAACCAGTTCGACGGCACGCTGCGGTCCGACGTCGAGACGGTCGTCGACGACGTGCCGTCCGTGTTCAACGACCTGGGGCGCGTGCGCTTCGTGCTCGCCATGAAGGACCCTGGTTCGCCCACGTCGCCCACTGCCCCGACGCCGGCCAACTTCATCACGGTGAACCGGTACAGCGTGCGCTTCGTCAGGGCGGACGGCCGGAACGCTCCGGGCGTCGATGTGCCCTACGCCTTCGACGGCGCGTTCACCCTGACCGTGCGCGACTCGGAAACGAGCGGCGTCTTCGAGCTGGTGCGCCACCTCGCGAAGCTCGAAGCTCCGCTGCTCGCGCTCTCGAGAAACGGCGTGATCATCTCCACGATCGCGGAGATCACGTTCTTCGGCCGCGACCAGACCGGCCGGGACGTGAGCGTAACCGGAAAGATGCTGGTCGACTTCGGCAATTTCGCGGATCCCGATTAGCGGCCACGGGTGGATGGTGAGATGACCAACGCATTGCTTGCACGCGCCGCCGGCCTCGCCGCGCTCGTGTTCCTGTCCGCGGCGGGTGTTGCCTGTACGATCGACAGCCAGGAACCGCCGCCGCTGACCGGCCCATCCGAGTTCGCCCTGTCGATCACGGTGAGCGCCTCGCCCGACATACTTCCGCAGGATGGACATGCTCAGAGCGTTATTACCGTGACGGCCCGGGACGCCAACGGCTCTCCCGTGCGCGACCGGACGCTGCGCGCCGAGATACAGGTCGCCGGCGCGCGCACCGCGTTCGGGACCCTGTCGTCGAGCACCGCCGTGACCGGCGGTGACGGCCGGGCCACGTTCGTCTACACGGCCCCCCCGCCGGCGCCCGCGGCGGTGCTCGAATCGACCCACGTCGACATCGTCATACTGCCCGTGGGGACCGACGCGAACAACCTCGTGCCCAGGCTTGCCAGCATCCAGGTGCTGCCGCCAGGCCCGGTCACGTCGCCTGCCGGGCTCAGGGCCGTCTTTACGATGGCGCCGGAATCGCCGGTGACCGGAACGGCCGTGCTCTTCGATGCCAGTCCGAGCGAAGCGCCCCTGCAGAGCCCCATCGTGAGCTACCGCTGGGAGTTCGGGGACGGCGGCAGCGGAACCGGCAAGGCCGTCAGCCACACGTACGACTTCCCGGGCTCGTACGCGGTGACGCTGACGGTGACCGACGCGTTCGGGCGCCAGGCATCGTCGTCGCGCCTGCTGATCGTACAGCCGGGTACGCCTCCGACCGCCGCGGTCGTCGTGTCGCCAACGACGCCTCGGGTGGGCCAGCTGGTCAACTTCAACGGATCCGGTTCGCGGGCGGCGCCAGGTCGGTTCATCGTCAGCTACACCTGGGACTTCGGCGACGGCAGCCCGCGCGTGACCACGCTCGAGCCGGTGGCCAGCCGGACCTACGCGGCGGCGAACACCTATACGGTGACGCTCGTGGTCACCGACGACCTCGGATCCGAAGCATCGGTCAGCGTGACGGTGACCGTGATGCCGTAGAATACGGTCCGCATGGCGGACAATCCGAGAATCGAAGAACTGCGGCGCCGGGTCGCACGCGACCCGGCGTCGATCGCCTTCGCAACCCTGGCCGAGGAGTACCGGCGCGCCGGGCTCTACTGGGAAGCGATCGAGGCGTGCCGCGCCGGTCTGCAGCGGCATCCCGCGTACCTCTCCGCACGCGTCACCCTCGGCCGATCGCTCCTCGCGGTCGGCGAGTACGACGAGGCGCGCCAGCAGCTCGAACAGGTCGTTCGCGCCGCCCCCGAGAACCTCGCCGCCATCCGCGCGCTGGCCGAAATCCACGAGCGGGTCGGTGAAGGGCACGACGCGCCGATTGGTCCGGCGCCCGACGAGACGCGTTCCGCCACGCCGCCGCCCTCCCCGCTGCCGCTGGCGTCCGTCGCACCGGCCGCTCCGCCAACTCCCAACGCCCAACTTCCAACGCCCAACGTGCCAGGCGCATTGGCGCCGGCCGCACAGGCGTCCGCACCGAAGGCGCCGGCCTCTTTTCCAACTCCCAACGCCCAACTTCCAACGCCCGCCCTGCAAAGCGCGCTGGCTCCGCCCCCGCCGGCGGTTCCAGAGGCGCCGCCCGATCCGGCGTTGGCGGGACTCGAGGAGTTCCTTCGTGCGATCGTCCGCATGCGGGCGTCGCTCGACACCTCGCTGTCCCGCTGAGCAGGTCCACCGCACGACGCCTCGCCCATGAGCACGCGATCGCCGAACTGCTTCCTCGGGAGGCGCAGCAGGACCCGCCAGGACATCCACGCGGCCGGCCTCGACGCTCTCGTCGTGACGCACCTGCCCAACGTACGGTACCTGACCGGTTTCAACGGAACGGCGGGCCTCCTCGTGCTGACCGAGCACAAGTGCCTGCTGGTCGTGGATTTCCGGTACGCGGCGGCCGCCCGTGCGGTGGCGCAGTCCGAAGAGGACCCCTCCGCCGTGTCGGTCGTCGTGGCGCAGCGGAGCTACGACGAAACGC
>DATIEW010000531.1:0-3766 GCA_035455585.1 Vicinamibacterales bacterium
CTGTCGTTCGGCGCCACGCTCGGCATCCTGCTCGGCGTTCCGCGCCTCCTGGGCCGGCATGCAGTGCCCGGCGGACTGCCTGCGGCTGCGGCGGCCGTGCTGGCCGCCACGATTGCCGCGGAGGTGGCGCTCGCTCCGATCGGGGCGGCGTTCTTCGCGCGCGTCACCTTCGCCGGCCTGCTGCTGAACTTCGCGGCGATCCCCCTGATGACGATCGTGCAGATCGGTTCTCTGCTGGTGCTCGCCTCGGACCTCTGGAGCGCCGATCTTGCGCGGGCGGTCGGCTTCGGCGTGCACGTCGCGGCGGACTGGCTCGTAGAGTCCGCTCGCCTGGTGGAGTACGCCCCGTGGCTCTCGATCAGGGTGGCGCCGCCGCACTGGTGGGTCGCAGCCACGTACTATCTGTCGGTCGGCGTGGCGCTGCTCGAGACCAGGTACGCCCGGCAGGCCTGGATCGCCGCCGGCGCGGCGGCAGGGCTGATCCTCACCGGGCCCCCGCTGGCAGTCCGTGACGCCGCTGAGCCTCCAACTCGGAAGGGGCTGCGCGTGGTTCTGCTCGATGTGGGCCAGGGCGATGCGTCGGTGGTGATCCTGCCGGACGGCCGGGCGCTGCTCGTCGACGCAGGCGGACTTCCCGCCCCGGTTGAGGGAGACGGTGGCGCCGGGTTCGACGTTGGCGCCCGCGTCGTGGTGCCGGCCCTCCGCGCGCTCGGCATCAGACGCCTCGAGACGCTGATCGTCACGCACGGCGATCCGGATCACATCGGCGGGGCGCCGGCCGTCCTGCGGGCGTTGAAGCCCCGGACGGTCTGGGAAGGGGTGCCGGTCCCGCCGCACCCCGCTCTCAGGGCGCTCGCGGAGGCCGCGCACGACGGGAGAATCGAGTGGCGGACGATGCAGACGGGCAACCTGGTGCGGGCCAGCGGCGTCGAGCTGCGGGTCCTGCATCCACCGCCGCCAGAGTGGGAGCGGCAGCGCGTGCGGAACGAGGACTCGATCGTCCTCGAGCTTCGCTACGGGCAGACCGCGATCGTGCTGCCGGGCGATATCGGGCCGGAAGGGGAATCTGCGGTCCTCGCGCACTTCGCGCGCGCGCGCGTCGTGGTGCTCAAGGCGCCCCACCACGGCAGCGCGACCTCCAGCACGCCGACCTTCATCGCACGGCTGCGGCCGGACGCCGTCATCTTCAGCGCCGGCCGCGCCAACCGCTTCGGACATCCGGCGCCCGCCGTCGTCGCGCGCTACCGCGCGCTGGCGGCTGCGCTCTTCTCGACGGCCGAGGATGGCGCGGTCATCGTCGATTCGGACGGGGAAACGGTGGAGATTCGCGGCTGGACGGGCCGCCGGGTCGTGCTCGCACCAGCGGCCAGCACCGCGGCCTCGAGCGCGCCGGGAGAAGCGGGACGACGCTGATTCGAGGCACGGAGAAGACCGAGAATACGGAGGACTCTCACCACGGAGGCACGGAGAGCACGGAGGAGGCCCGGCAAGGTCGCCGCGTATCAGGTCGGGGCTGTTGGTGCGGAAACCGTGGCGGACGCCTCCGTGCCTCCGTGGTGAACCTTCTCCGTGTTCTCCGTCGTTCTTCGTTTCCTCCTCGTGCCTTGCGAGAATGAATCATCAGATCGATGTTGGTCCGCGGTCGGGCCGTTCTACGGTCGGATTTTCACTCGCGACCAGGCGTTTTCCAGCTCATCGAGCGTCGCGTCGTGCACCGATCGTCCCTCGGCTTCGAGGTGGCGTTCGAGCGCCGCGAACCGCTCCGTGAACTTCGCGTTCGCCTTCCGCAGCGCCGATTCGGGCTCGATGCCGAGCTTGCGCGCGAGGTTCGCGATCGAGAACAGCAGATCGCCCATCTCCTCCTCGATGCGTGCCCGACCGCCCTGGGCATTCCCGGCGTCACTTCCGGTTTCCGCGACCGCCGAACCGCGGGAGCCCCGCCCTCCGCCTGCGCCCGAGCGCCCGACAGCCTCTCGCAGCTCGGCGACTTCCTCCTCGATCTTCGCGATCACGTCGGCGGCCGCCGGCCAGTCGAACCCGACGGCGGCCACCCTGGTACCGATCTCGGAGGCGCCCAGCAGCGCGGGGAGCGTTTTCGGGAGGCCGGCCAGCACGGCCTTGCGCATGCCGGTCTCCTGCTGCTCGCGAGCCTTGATCTGCTCCCACTGCTCGAGGACCTGGCCGGGCGTGCGCACGTCCTGGCGCGAGCCGAACACGTGAGGATGGCGCCGGACGAGCTTCGCCGCCACCAGGCGCAGCGAATCCGCCACGGTGAAGCGTCCCGCGTCGGCTTCGAGCTGCGCCAGGAAGACGCCCTCGAAGAGGAAATCTCCGATCTCGCCGCGGAGCGCGTCGTGATCGCGTCTGTCGATCGCGTCGAGCACTTCGTAGGTCTCTTCGAGGACGAAGGGGCGGAGCGTCTCGAGAGTCTGTTCGCGGTCCCACGGACATCCGTCCGGCCCACGCAGGCGCTTCATGATGTCCACGAGCTTCTGGAATTCGTGGCCCGCGTCCGCTCCTGTGCGCGCGGCGGAGACCTTCGAGCCCGGTCGTTTCTTCGATGTCGTGCGGCGCCGTCTCGCGTCCGCGCGTACGGCTTTCCCGCGCGTCCTGTTCCGTTCTGCCATCGCGCGACTATGCTAGCATTCCGGGGTGGACACCGCGGGACCGTCCGACCTCACTTTCTCGGGTTTCGTGATGTCGCTGGCTACCACGGCCGCGCTTCACTTCGGCGACCTCGCCGACCCTTCCACGGGACGTCCCGGCACGCCCGACCTCGACTCTGCGGCGAGGGTCATCGACGTGCTGGTGATGTTGCAGGAGAAGACGAAAGGCAATCTCATCGACGAGGAGGCCCGGCTTCTCGACGATCTGCTCTACGAGCTCCGCATCCGCTTCGTGAAGGCCCGGGAGGAAACCAGGCGGATTGTCGAACCGTGAGGGGACCCCGCGACCGCCTCCGGAGCCGCGCGGCTCGTACCCCGACGAACCTTCTGTGAAGATCACGTTTCTCGGCACCGGCACTTCGCACGGCGTGCCGATGATCGGATGTGCGTGTGCGACCTGCCGCTCGCCGGACCCGCGCGACCGGCGGCTGCGCCCGTCGATCCTGCTCGAGGCCAGCGACGGCGTACGGGTCCTGGTGGACGCGGGGCCCGACCTGCGCGCGCAGGCGCTTTCGCACGGCGTGACCCGCGTCGACGCCATCGTGTTCACGCACGGGCACGCCGATCACATCCTGGGCCTGGACGAAGTCCGGCGCTTCAACGCGATCCAGCGCTGCGCCATCCCGTGCTACGCCGATTTGCCGACCGTCGCCGACATCCGGAGGATGTTCGGCTACATCTTCGACCCGGCCACGCCGAAGGGGGGCGGCGTCCCGCAACTCGAGCTGTTCACGATCGCCGGGCCGTTCTGCCTCGGCCGGTCGGAGATCGTGCCGGTACCGATCTTCCACGGCGAGCGCCCGATCCTCGGCCTGCGGATCGGTCCGTTCGCCTACCTGACCGATTGCAGCCGCATACCCGACGGCTCCTGGCCTCTGCTCGAGGGGCTCGAGGTGCTCGTGATCGACGCTCTGCGCGACCGCAGGCACCCGACGCACTTCACGGTCGCCGAGGCCGTGCAGGCCGCCCGGCGCATCGGCCCCGGCCGCACGTACTTCACCCACATGTGCCACGATCTGCCGCACGAGACCACCTGCGCCCGGCTGCCCGCCGCCATGGCGCTGGCCTATGATGGACTGGTGCTGGAATGCTGACCCCCC
>DATIEW010000532.1:0-2552 GCA_035455585.1 Vicinamibacterales bacterium
TCACACGCATTAGCTCGGCGACTCTCGGCTGGAGCGAGGCGATCTTCATCTCTCCGCCCGCGGCATCCATCTTCCCCGAGCAGGTCACGATGATGAGATGCCGATGCCCGCGCTGTCGAGGTATGTCACCTTGGAGAGATCCAGCACCACCTTCTTCTGCTTGCCCTCAATGAGTTCCTCGATCGCCCACTCCACACGCTGACACTCGCGCCCCAGCGTGATGCGCCCGGACACTTCCATGACCGTGATGTCTGGCTCGACGAACGACTTCTGGATCTCCGGCATCGGCGTCCCCCTGACGCGCGAATGTTACACCGGGCAGAGGCTCCATTGCCGCTCCCGTTCGAAGCACAGCGCGCGGAGCACGTCGGCCGGCGGAGGACTGGCCAGGTCGTGCCCTGCGTCGACGTTCGACCACGGCGCGCCGGAGCGCTCCTGACCGCGGCGCCGTGCCGCCGGGACCACCGGCGTTTTGACCCAGGCCCGAACGAACTGGCATATTGACGCTGTGACCATATCAGCGACCGTCGCGAAAGCGATCGCCAACGAGCGCCGGCTGCAGATCCTCACCTGGCTCAAGGACCCGCGGGCGCACTTTCCACCCCAGAAGGACGGAGACCTGGTCAAGGACGGCGTCTGCGGACTTTTTATCGCCGATAAGCTCGGCGTCAGCGCCCCAACAGCCAGCGAGCACCTGCGCGTGTTGTCGCAGGCGGGGCTGATTCGCGGCAAACGCATCAAGAAATGGACATTCTACCGGCGCGACGAGCGGCGCATCCGGGAGCTCAAGCGCGCCTTCCAGGCCGGGCTCTGATTCACGTTCCAGGTCACTCAATCCCGTCGACATAGGCCGCCGGCAGCCCGAGGCGCCTGCCGAGCGCGCGAAGCCGATCCGCGTAGTCGGGGTTGCGTTCTCCCGGGGCCGGAGGCTCCGGCAGCGTGTAGCACAATGCCGCGATCCGCGCGTCGCCCTCCAACTCGCACAGCACGGCCTCCGGTTGATACGGGCGAAGGCCAGGCGCGCTGTAGAGGGTCTCGATTTCGCCGTGTGTGAGATCGATCAACATGCCGTACACGACACCGCGCTCGTTCGGCACGAGTGTGGCCCGAGCGCCTATGCGAATGGAGAATCCACGGAGCGAGGCCAACCGCCAGTCTGTTGGCTCGACGCCCTGCTCACGCAGAAGGTCCGCATCCATGAACAGCCCGTAGAAGAACACCGGTACCCTGCGCGGCACTTCCGACTACCCCTGACTGGCAAGCGTTGTGTTGGCGCCGCTGACGACGATGGCGACGCGTTCGTTCGGCGCCGGGGAATAGAGGCCAGCGAGCAACGCGGCGAACGCGGCCGCGCCGCCGGGCTCGGCGACGATCCGCAGCGACCGCCAGAGACACTGCTGCGCTTGGCGGATGTGCTCGTCGGTGACGAGGAACACGCGATCGACGTGCGCCACCGCGATGGGAAACATCAAATCGCCGACGCGACGAGGGGCGAGTGAGTCCGCAGCGATGCCTCCGACGGGGGCATCAACGGGCCGACCCGCCGCCAGCGCGCGGGTCAGCGTCGGCGCGGCCACGGGCTCGACCCCGATGACCCTGACCCGACCCGCATACCAGGCGGCAATGCCACCGATGAGTCCACCGCCACCGACGGCCGCCAGGACGGTATCGAGCGCCGGCTCCTGCTGCTCGAGTTCCATTGCGACTGTTCCCTGGCCGAGCAGTGTCTCGCGCTGATCGAACGCGTGCACCGCCAACGCTCCCGACCGGTTCACCCATTCCTCGCTCGCCGCAAGCGCCTCGGCGTAGCTCTCACCACCCACGACGAGGTCGCCGCCGTACTGCCGGATGCGCTCGATCTTCGCGGGGGACGCGATCGCCGGCACGAAGATCTTCGCCGGGAAGCCGAGACTCCTGGCGGCGTACGCGACCGCGGCGCCGTGATTGCCTCCAGAGGCCGCAACGACGCCCGTCGCGGGCACGTGACGGAGCAGGAGGTTCGTGAACGCACCCCGCGTCTTGAACGAACCTGCGTGCTGGAGCTGCTCCAGCTTGAACAGCAGGTCGAAGGCTCCCAATCCGAGGTCGCGGCCCGACACCTCGACCACCGGAGTGGTTCGCACGTACGGCCTGAGACGGGCGGCGACGCCGGCGATCGCCGGACGATCGACCGAACAACTGCCGACCGGGGAGGATGGCATGGCCGAAGCTTGACACATCACTTAGTCAAATTGCAAATTGACGTATCGTTACAGCTTCACGGCTGTCTATCGGCAAACGGAGCCCGCGGCGTCGCCCACGTCTCGTCGAGTTCGTCCGAGGCGTATCGCCCGTACAGCGAGGGGTACCGGGCAGCCCGCGCCCGCGCCGCAGATGGGGTGTGGGCGTCATGAAGACTCGCAGAGCTCGGTCCGAGGTCGCGCAGCCCGCGGTCGGATCGGTTTTCAGCCGGCGACATGATCCCCAGCTGTTCGAGCCCAGGTTCGGCGTGCCAGCAGGACGCTCGCCACGAGCAGCAACGGCGCGGACGTCGCGCCCGGCAGCCACCTCTC
>DATIEW010000533.1:0-4324 GCA_035455585.1 Vicinamibacterales bacterium
TCGCGGTTCGGAGTCTTCGCGTCCCCGATCCGGGATCCGGATCCCGGACCCCGGACCCCGGACCCCGGACCCCGGATCTGCGAGGTGTCTTACATGAAACACGACGCGCTCACCCCTGCGCTGGTGCTGGCTCTCTCGATCGGCGGTGTCCTCGACGCATCCGACTGGCCCAGGTGGCGAGGTCCGGGCGCGAGCGGAGTTTCCGACGAGAAGAACCTGCCCGAACGCTGGAGCGCTACGGACAACATCGCCTGGAAGGCGCCGCTTGCGGGCTCGGGGATTTCGACCCCCGTCGTGGCCGGCGGCCGCGTCTACGTGACGTCGCAGATCGGACGCGGCGTCAGCCGCCAGGGGCCTCGCCTCGTGCAGGGCGCGGATGCGGCGGCCGCGGGCGAGCGTGAGCTCACGGCGCGCCCCGCCACGAAAGACGATGGCCGGACGTGGTTCGTCGTCGAGGCATTCGAGCGCGGCAGCGGGAAGCGCCTGTGGGAGCACCGGTTCGAAGCGGAGGGGCCGCTGCCCGCCGTCCACGACAAGCACAACCTGGCAAGCCCCAGCCCGGTCACCGACGGCTCCCTCGTGTTCGCCTGGTTCGGCACGGGCCAGATCGTCGCGCTCGACGCGGCCGGCAAGCTCGTCTGGCAGCGGCATCTCGGGAAGGAGATCTCACCGTTCACGATCAACTGGGGCCACAGCAGCTCGCCGACCCTGTACGGGGACCTGCTGATCCTCCTCTGCGATCACGAGCCTGCGTCGTACCTGCTGGCCATCGACAAGCGGACCGGCCGGGAACGCTGGAAGGTCGACCGCGGCAAGGGACGCGCGTCCTACAGCACGCCGCTCGTCGTGGAGACGAAGACCGGTCCGGAGCTGATCGTCAACTCGAGCGAACGCCTCGACGCGTACGACCCGCGGAGCGGTGCCTTCCTCTGGCATGCCGACGGCGCCAACCGCTTTCCGATCCCGTCGCCAGTCGTGCACGGCGGCCTGATTTATGCGAGCCGGGGATACCGGAGCGGACCCTACCTGGCGATCCGGCCCGGCGGGCGCGGCGACGTCTCCTCCTCGCACATCGTCTGGCAGGTCCCGACCGGCGCGCCCTACGTTTCCTCCATCGTTCAATACGAAGGCCTGATCTACATGGCCACGGACAACGGCATCCTGACCATCGCCGACGCCGGCGACGGAAGCAGAGTGTGGCAGGGCCGGGTCGGCGGCGTCTTCTCGGCATCGCCCGTCGCGGGAGACGGCAAGGTGTACCTGCTGAGCGAGACGGGGGAGACGATCGTGCTGCGCGCCGGGCGCGGCGCGGAGATCATCGCGCGCAACCAGATCGGCGAACGCACGCTGGCCTCGATGGCGATCTCGGACGGCCGCATCTTCATCCGGAGCGACGAGAGTCTCTGGTGCGTCGGCCCCGCGCGGTGAACGCCGCCGCGCGAACCCCCAACTTCCAAAGTCCCAACTCCCAAGGCTCCTAGAAGACGGCAGTGAGTGCTCTGGTCCCGGAGGGGACGGAGTGGACTGTCTTGGGAGTTGGGAGTTGGATTTTGGGTGTTAGTTTCTGAGACCCAGCTCGGCGGCGAGGGCGCGTGCCGCGTACACGTGTTCGAGCGCCGCCCGGATGAACGCCGGGTGGACGGCCACGGTGCGGTTCTTCTCCGTGTCGAACCAGTAGGTGCCCGAGATCGAGTGGATGTTGCCGTCGAAGACGAGCCCGACGATTTCGCCGGCCGCGTTGACCATGGGGCTGCCGGAATTTCCGCCGATGATGTCGTTGGTACTGACGAAATTGGCCTGCGTCGACAGGTCGAGGCGCGGCCTCGCGTCGAGCCACGGTTTGGGCAGACGGAACGGCGGTACGCCGGTGGCCCGCTCGTAGAGGCGCGTCAGGCGGGTAAAGGGCTCGACCCGGGCTCCGTTCTCGACCCAGCCGTCGACCGCTCCGTACGAGAGCCGCAGCGTGAACGTGGCGTCGGGATAGATCCCGTCGCCATACACCTTGAACCGGGCGTCGGCGATGGCCTGCTGGGCGGGCCCCTGGGGCGCCTGCACCTCGTTCTCGAAGATCTTCCGCAGGGACCGTGCTTCCGGGTCGATCGACCGCGCGAGCACGATCATCGGGTCGGTGCTCGCCTCGATCGCCGCCTGGCCGCCTTGGAACAGCGCCATCCGCGCCTTCGCATCCGCCAGCTTCGACCCTGTGATGAGCGCCCGCGCGCGGTCGTCTGGCGTCGCCGCGCCCAGCGCCGTCTTGACGACCGTGTGATCCGGACCCAGGTACTCGCGCATGCGCTCGAGCGAGAACGAGAGCCGCACCTGTTCCAGCCCTGTGTAGACAGGCGTGTCGGCCGCCAGCGCCTGCTCGAGCTGCGGGAGCGCGGCGTCGGTGTATTCGCGCAGCCGTTCGGCGTTCGGCAGCGTCCGTTCGCGTGCCGCGCGCACGAGCTGCCGCGCGTACAGGAACAGGTCGCTGTTGAAGCCGGCGCCGGCCTCGATCCAGGTGTACGGCACGAGGATCTCGCGATGGCGCCGTTCGGCGCGCCCGATGTCGTCCCACGCGGTGCCGGCCCGGGCCTTCAGCGCGGGGTCGGCCATGACCGCCTCGCGCAGCTTCCGCTCCTCGGCCGCACGCTGCTCGAGGAACCGGTCGTCCAGCAGCGTACTGAGCTGCATGCGCCGGACCTTGTGGCTGTTCTCGATGGTGTCCAGCAGATCACGGGCCGAGCGCGCCGCTTCCGGAGAGGTTTTCGAGTACTGGATGAGACGGCCGCGCAGCTCCGAGTAGCGCATCAGCCAGAAGGGCAAGTACACATCGCGCTGGGTCTTGAGCTGGGCGACGGTCAGCAGACGCTCGGTTGTCCCCGGATGACCGGCCACGAAGACCGGCTGTCCCTCCTGCGCGCCCGTCCAGTTGAACGAGAGGTGGTTGGGCGTCGACGCCGGCCGGTTGCTCTCGTAGACGCGCAGGAGCGCCATGTCCAGGCACCACCGCGGAAACTGGAAGTTGTCGGGATCGCCGCCGAATGCCGCGATGTCGATCTCGGGCGCGAACGCAAGCCGGACGTCGTCGTAACGCTTGTATTTGTAGAGCCAGTACTGGCCGCCCTGGTAGAGCCCGACCGTCTCGCATTTGAGCGGAGACCCGGCCTGCGCAGACTGCTCCTCGCAACGCTGTTCGAGGCTGGTGAGCACCTTGTTCCGCGTTCTCGTGAGTTCCCCCGCAGCCACCCCGCTCACCGCACTCGTCACCTCGGCCGTCACATCGTCGGTATCCACCAGCACCGAGACCTGTCCACCCTGACAGGGGATCTCCCGCTCCCGGGTGTCGGCGTGAAAGCCACTCGTGACGAGATCACGCGCGGCGGTGGAGTTCTCGGCAAGACAGGTCTGAACGCAGTGGTGATTGGTGAGCACGAGCCCGTCGGGCGACACGAACGACCCCGTACAACCGGTTTCGAGGCGGACGACCGCGTTCCGGAGACGGCTCAGCCATGCATCCGTGATCTCCGCACCGTACTTCTCCTTGACGGCCGACCTTGGAAAGTTGTCGAACGTCCACATGCCCTCATCTGCGGCGGCAGCAATCCCCCAGCCCGCCACGACCACCACGATGATCGCTCGATGCATCATCACATCCTTTCACACCAGTGCCTGGGAAGCCTGTTCGATCGTGGACGTCCGGCCGGCATGGCCTTCCGCGGCAAACGACTTCCGGCCGGGTCTCACGGAGCAATCTCCACGAAGCCTCGTCAAGATCTGTGCTGCTCCGGGCTGGCCTCGCGCGGTACCCGGCCTGTCTGTTCGTCGGCCGCAGCTGTTGACGCAGGCGCAACGACGACGGCCGGGGACGGTTCCTCCAGCACGTCGCGATATGCGACGCCGAACAACCCCCACGACGTCACGAAGAGCCCGGCCAGGATCGGGCCGATGATGAACCCCACGGGCCCGAACACCAGGATCCCGCCGAGGGTCGAGAAGAGTATCAGCAGGTCGTGCATCTTCGTGTCGCGGCCGACCAGGCGCGGCCGCAGGACATTGTCCACCGATCCGACGATCAGACCGCAGAAGGCCGCGAGCAGCAGCCCCTTCAGGACCTGTCCCGTCGCGACGAGAATGATGCACGCGGGAATCCAGACGAGCGCGCCGCCGATGACCGGCAGGATCGACAGCACGATCATGACCACGGTCCAGAAGAGCGCGTCGGGTATTCCCACGACCCAGAAGGCGATGCCCGCCAGCGTGCCCTGGATCGCGCCAATCACGATCGTTCCCTTGACCGTCGCGCGCGTCACCGACATGAACCTGTCCTTCATCTGCTCCT
>DATIEW010000534.1:0-8539 GCA_035455585.1 Vicinamibacterales bacterium
GGCCGTTCTTCGTCGACAACTCGGTCGGCGCGTCGATCAGGCGGGCGCTCGGTGCGCGGTTCGACGTCATGGTCTCCGCCGACCGCCACAGGTACGAGTACTACGAAGCGCTCACCTCCCCGACGGTGGCGTCAGGGCTCGCGCCGCTCGATATCACCTGGAACTACGCGGGCAGCATCGGGTACCGGCTGGGTCGGGAGGGACGGATTGGCGTGGGGGCCTCCTACTGGACGCGCGATTCGACCAGGAGCGACGAGCGCGACTACGACAACCTGCGCGTCGGCGCCAGTCTCTCTTACGGGTTCTGACATGCTGCTGTGCGATCGCATTCCGCTGACACCTGCGCCCTGCCAGCCGCCCTCCCGCTGGCCTGCGCCGGGCATCCGTTGGCTGCCAGCGTCGATTCTTCTCGCGCTGACTCTGCTGGCGGCCCGATCCGCCGTGGCGCAGTCGGCCGGCGACTACGTCATCGGCCCGCAGGACGTCCTGACGATTCAGGTCTTCGACCAGGCCGATCTCGGAGGTAAGTACAGCGTCGAGGCAGACGGTACATTCACCTTTCCGCTCATCGGCCGCATCCGGGCCGGCGGTCTCACGCTCCGCGCCTTCGAAGACGAGCTGAAGGCCAGGCTGGCCGACGGCTACTTCCGCAATCCCCAGGTCACCGTTGCGATCGAGCTGTACCGCAGCCAGAGGGTCTTCGTCATGGGAGAGGTGCGCCAGCCCGGTCCCGTTGCGCTGACTGGAGGGATGACGCTGATCGAGGCGCTCGCGCGCGCCGGCTCGACGCTGCCCACGGCCTCCGGCGACGTGGTGATCGTTCGCGCAAGCCGGGTGGCGGCCCAGGGCTCGGCGGCGCCGGATTCGGCGGAGGGCGATGTCATCCGAGCGACCATCCGCGAGCTGGAGAACGGCGAGCTGTCGCAGAACGTCGAGCTAAACGACGGCGACACGATCTTCGTTCCGCGCGCGGAGACGGTCTACGTGTTCGGCCAGGTGAAGAACCCTGGCGCCTACGGTGTCCAGACGAACACCACCGTGCTTCAGGCGCTCTCGCTGGCAGGCGGGGTCACCGAGCATGGCGCCATGAACCGCATCAAGGTGATGCGCGTCGAGGACGGCGAGAAGCGGGAGATCAAGGTGAAGCTCACCGACGTCGTGCGTCCGGGCGACACCATCATCGTCCCGCAGCGGTACTTCTAATGAGCGACGAACCGAAGTTCGGCGATCCATCCGAGTCGCCGCGGCACCTCCGTCTGGCGAGCGCGGGCCGGCCTGCACGGCCGGAGGCGCACGGGATCGCGCCGGTGGAGCCCGCGCGCGAGGCCGGGCACCTCGTGGACTACCTCAAGGTGCTCCACAAGCGCCGCTGGACGGCCGCGACCGCGTTCCTCGTGATATTCGTCGGCGCCACACTCTACACGTTCACCGCCACGCCGATCTACGAAGCGCGCACGCGGCTGCTCATCGAGTCGGAGAATCCCAACGTCATCAATTTCAAGGAAGTGATCGACGAGGAGGGGGCGAAGGCGGACTACTACCAGACGCAGTACAACATCCTCCAGAGCCGCGTCCTGGCCCGCAAGACGCTCGACGGCCTGAAGTTGTGGGACAGCCCGCATCTCGGCGGGGCAGGCGGCCGCGGCCCCGGGCTGTTCGGATGGCTGTTCGGATCCGGCCGATCGGATGGGGGCGAAGCCCCGGCCGAGGGTGAGACGCTCGAACAGTCGCCGGTGATCGACCGCTTCCTTGGGAACCTGACCGTCGCCCCGATCCGCAACAGCCGCCTCGTCGACCTGAAGTTCCGGCTTCGCGACCCGGAGCTCGCCACGCGTATCGTCAACGCGCTCGCGAGGAATTACATCGAGCAGAACCTCGAGTACAAGTTCGTGGCCTCGAAGGAGGCCAGCGACTGGCTCGGCGAACGGCTCTCCGAGCAGCGCAAGCAGGTCGAGCAGGCCGAGGCCGCGCTCCAGCGCTACCGCGAGCAGACCGACGCCATCTCCCTCGAGGATCGCGAGAACATCGTCGTACAGAAGCTCGCCGACCTCAACGCCGCCGTCACGCAGGCCAAGACGGACCGCTTCCAGAAGCAGGCGTTGTACAACCAGCTTCGGTCGCTGCAGGGCGACGCCGCGTCGCTCGACAGCTTTCCCGCGATTCTCTCGAACAGCTACATCCAGCAGCAGAAGGCCGAGCTCTCACGGCTGCAGAGCCAGGACACGCAGCTTTCCGAAAAGCTGGGTGACAAGCATCCGGAGATCATCAGGATCCGCTCGGCCATCCAGCTGGCCCAGATGAAGCTCGACGGAGAGGTGGCCAAAGTCGTCCAGTCCGTGCGCAACGAGTACCAGGCGGCTCTCGCCAAGGAACAGAGCCTCATCGCCGCGTTGAACCAGCAGAAGGGCGAAGCCCAGACGATGAACCGGAAGGCGATCGACTACGGCGTGCTGCAGCGCGACGTCGAGAGCAGCAAGCAGATCTACCAGAGCCTCCTCCAGCGTGCCAAGGAGACCGGCGTCAGCACGGAGCTGAAGACCAGCAACATCCGGGTCGTCGACTCGGCGGAGCAGCCGCGGTATCCCGTGTCGCCGCGCCGGGCTCTGAATCTGCTGCTGGCGCTCGTCGGCGGCGGGCTCCTGGCCTGCGGGCTGGCCTTCTTCTTCGAGTACCTCGACAGCCGGATCAAGTCGCCCGACGAGATCAAAGTATTCCTCGGCCTGCCGTCGCTCGGGATGGTCCCGGCGCTCGACCCGAAGACGTGGAAGGGAGGCGAGCCGCTCATCAACGGCGGCGTGCCGCCGCGCTTTGCCGAGGCCTTCCGCGCGATGCGGACCAACGTGCTGTTCTCCTCCGCCGCGGAAGGGCCCCGGAGCCTCGTGATCACCAGCACCGGACCGGGCGAGGGGAAGACGACGGTCGTCACCAATCTGGCCGTCGGGTTCGCGCAGACGGGGCAGCGGGTGATCCTGATCGACGCCGACATGCGGCGGCCGCGCGTGCACGCGGTCTTCAATCAGAAGCAGGAGCCGGGGCTGTCCAATCTGATGGTGGGACATACCACGCCGAGCGCGAGCATCCGCAAGAGCGGCGTGCCCGGGCTGTGGCTGCTCACGGCCGGCCACCTTCCGCCGAATCCCGCCGAGCTGCTCGGCTCGCAGCGCTTCAAGGAGTTCATCCGCCTCCTCGGCGAGCACTTCGACTCGATCATCATCGATACGCCTCCGATCATGGCCGTCACCGACGCCGCCATCGCGGCCAGCGCCGCCACCGGCATCGTCTTCGTCGTCGGGGCCGAGATGACCAGCCGCCATGCGGCCAGAGCTGCGATCGAGCAGCTGCAGATCGGCCGGCCGCACTTCCTGGGCGCCGTTCTCAACCGCGTGGAACTGGAGCGCAATGCGTACTACTACTCGAGCTACTACCGGCGAGAGTACGGTCAGTACTACCAGGCCGCACGGTGACGGGGATGGCGGCGGCATCCGGGCGAACACCTGCTGGGCGTTCGCCGGCAATGCCGTCTACGCGGTCTGCCAGTGGCTGGTGTTCGTCCTGCTCGTCAAGTCCCTCAGCCCGGGCGACGTGGGCCGCTTCGCGTACTGGACCGCCGTCACCGGGCCGATCTTCGTCATGGCGAACATGCGTCTCAGGAACCTGCTGGCCGCGGGTGTCGGCGTTCCTCATGGCTTTCCCGATTACCTGGCAGCCCGGCTGCTGACCGCGGCGGTTGCCGTCTGCGCCGCGCTCGTCATCGGGATCGTGTCGGGTGGTGCCGAGGCTGTCGCGGTGCTGGCGCTGATTGCGCTGGCCCGGTCGTGCGACGCGGTCTCGGACATCTGCCACGGCCTCTTCCAGCGTGAGCTGAAGATGCGCAGCGCGGCCACCGGCCTGATGGCGAGCGGCCTGCTCAGCGCGGCGCTCGTCGGCCTGAGCCTGGCGCTCAGGCCGTCGCTCCGGTCGGCTGCAGCGATGTATGCCGCGGGCGCGCTGCTGGCTCTCGTCGCGTGGGACCTGCCTCGGGTGCGCGGCCTGGCCGTCGAACGTGGTTCGGCTCCGACGCCGCGTGCCGTCTGGGGACTGATCCGGCGCGGACTGCCGCTCGGCCTCAGCTCGGCCATCGGCAGCGTGCGGGTCAATCTGCCTCGCTACGTCGTCGCGGCATACCTCGGCCCGGCAGCTCTTGCCGTGTTCACCGCGCTTACCCACATCCCGACGCTCGGCAACCTCGTCGTCAACGCCCTGTCGCAGGCCGCCCTGCCGGTCCTCGCGAGGGACCTGCAAGGGTCACCCGCGCGGTACAGGAGACGGCTGCGTGTGCTGGTGGCCCTCGGCGTCTCTCTGGGGCTCGCGGGCCTCCTTGCCGCGGCATCGATCGGACGGGCCGTGCTCGCCTGGATGTATCGCGCAGACTACGCCGACCACGTTGGCGTGCTGCTGTGGCTCATGGCGGCTTCCGCCGTGACCTACGCCTATCTGTTCCTCGGTACGGCGTTGACCGTCCGGATGCGCTTCGGCGTGCAGTGCCTGATCGGCGCCGCAGGGCTTGCCGCCGTTGCCGGGTCCGTGGTGCCGCTCGTCAGGTCGTTCGGGCTCACCGGCGCCGCGTGCGCGCTGCTGGCGGGCGCGATCGTGGAGGGCGCGGCCTACGTGGTCCTGAGCGGCCGCGACCTCGCGGCCGACCGGCCCTCGGACCACGTCCCGCGCGGTGTGCTGGTCGAGGGTGTCCGATCGTGAACGCTCGCATGACTGACAGGATGCTGCGCGTGCTGCACGTCTTCGGCCGGCTGCTGCGAGGCGGGGCAGAACTGAGAACCGTCGAGCTCGCCGAGTCCTTCGGATGGGAGCGAGTGCGGTCCGACTTCCTCGTCCTGAGCGGTCTCGACGGGACCCTCGACGATCGCGTCAGGGCCGCCGGCGGCGAGGTCGTCAAGTGCCCGCTGAACGTGCGGTTTCCCACCTCGCTGTTCCGCCTCCTGCGGTCGCGTGATTACGATGTCGTGCATTCGCACGTTCATTATTTCTCCGGGGTCGTGCTGGCCATCGCCCGTCTGGCCCGGACGCCTGTACGCGTCGCGCACTTCAGAAGCGCGATCGCCAACGACCGGCCGGACGCACCGTGGCGGCGCGCGCAGCTCGCGGCCTGCAGATGGCTGCTCCATCGATACGCCACCGACATCCTGGCCGTGGGCGAGGGGGCGATGGCAGAGGCCTGGAGGAGCGACTGGAGGACGGACCCTCGATGCCGGGTCGTCTACAGCGGGATTCCGCTCGAGCGGCTCCATGGAGCCGGGGCGGCCTGCCGTCGTGCGCCGACGATCGTCAACGTCGGCTCCGTTCAGCCGCTCAAGAACCAGCTGCGGCTGGTGGGCGTGCTGCAGCGGTGCGTGCGCGAGATTCCGGACGCCGAACTGCTGCTCGTCGGCAGGGAGATCGGCGACTACGGCCAGCAGATCAGGCGAGCCGCAGGGGCCGCCGGGCTCGCGCAGCAGGTTCACCTCGTTGGCGAAGTCGACGAGCCTGCCGCCTGGATTGCCGGCGCGAGCCTGATGGTGATTCCCTCCCTCTGGGAAGGGCTGCCCGGCGCGGCTCTCGAAGCGTGCGCGCTGGGCATTCCCGTGCTCGCGGCGGATCTGCCAGGAACGAGGGAGCTGTCCCGCCACTTCCCGCAGCTGACGACGATGGCGCCCGGCGCCGGGGACGAGGCGTGGGCGGCGGCTGCCGTGCGGCTGATCCGCCGGGGCACGGCGTCGAGACGCGACGCCGGCGAGGCCTTCGCCCGCAGTCCGTTCACCATCGCGCGTTCGCGCGAAACCCATTACGAGATCTGGAGCCGATCCCGTGCGACCGCTTGAGCTGGCCCTCCACACCCGTTCTGCGGCGTTCATCTGGGCTGCGATCACCGCGATTGCCGCGCTTGCCGTCGCGGCAGGACTCCCCGAAGACGGGCTGAGAGTCTCGATTGCGGGCTTCTGGTGGCTTGCGCTCTGTTCGCTTGCCGTGATCGCGACGCTGGTGCTGCGCGTTGGAGTGTGGTCGGCGGCAGGCGCTTACGCGGCCGTGTTCTGGTGTTTTCACTTCGGCCTCATCGCCGTACTTGCAGCGGGGTTCGTGCGGCCCACTGATCTCTCCTCATGGGATCAGAACTGGGTGTTCGGGCCCTTTGCCGCCGATGCCGCCATCGTCGCGCTGGCGGCGAGCCTCGCACTGGCTTCCGGGATAACCCTGGTGCACGGTTTGGGCTCGCGGAATCCAGACCCCGCCTCCATGCACCTGCGCGCGCCTGCGCACCCGCACGGCACGGCCGGGTCGGTGCTCGTCCTGACGACGGCAGCGATCTGGTGCGGCATCGTGCTGGCGAGCAGCGGGACCAAGGGCTTCTTCAATTCGTACTCCGACTATCTGCAGGCTACCGCCGACTTCGGTTCCGGTCTCGGCTTTGTCTGGCTCGGCCTCGGCTGCGGCGTCGTGTTGTCGGTCACGGGGAAGCCTGGCTGGCTGCGAACCGGCGCAATCGCGGCGTTCTGCACGGTAGCTCTGCTTGCGCTCCCATTGGGACTCCGGGGAGAGATCCTCTTCCCCTCGATGGCGGTTCTCGTTGCGTCCGCCCGATGCGGGCGCGCGCTGCCGCCTGGCCGGGCGGCGCTCCTGGTGCTCGGCCTGCTCGCGCTCATTCCGTGCGTGCGGGAGATTCGGAACACCGGCCTGCAGGGCCTGCCCGGCGTGGTGCTCGAACTGCGCCTCTTCGACTCTTTCGTGGAGATGGGCGGCTCGCTGCATCCGGTGGAGAAGGTCGTCCGCTGGCATGCCGAGGGAGAGCCCTTCGAGCTGGGCAGCTCCTACTGGGCGCCGATCGAGAGGGCCGCCGCGAGGATTCTGCCGGGCCTGCAAACACCGGCGGCCGAAGACGACATGAGGATCATGAACGTTCTCGTCACCGACAGGGTCGGTGCCATCGGCTTCTCGCCCGTCGCGGAGGCGTACCGGAACTTCGGGGCGTTCGGCGTGGTCATCGTGCTTGGCGCCCTGGGGGCGCTGCTGGCGTCCATCGACAGGCTGGCCGACCGCCGGACCGCGGTGCTCGCGATCGCGACGCTCTATGTTCCACTGCTGACCAACGTCCGGAACTCCTTCATCTCGGTTCCCACCCAATGTCTCGTCGGCATCCTTTTCGTCGTCCTTCTCGGGGCGATGCGGCATGTGTCGTCGTCCGTTGTGTGCAGGCCCTATGCGCGTCCTCCTTACGTCAGAAGCGAGATTTGAGCGGACGCCGGACGGCACGATCTGGGCGCCGGCGGCCTACGGCCGCGCGTTGTGGTCGCGCTACCTGGACGTCTTCTCGGCAGTGCTGGTCGCGGCGCGGGTCAGCACCGTCCAGGAGGCGTCGTCGGGTTCGGTCGAGGCCTCGACGTCCGGCGTGCGGTTCTGTCCGCTGCCGCCGTATGCGGGCCTTTCAGGGCTCGTACAACACCTCGCGGCGGTGCGCGGCAGCATCGCGGGCGCTCTGCGGACCTCGCCGGCGGTGATCGTCAGGGCCCCCTCGCCGCTTGCCTACCTGACCGGCCGTGCCGCCGCCGGCGCGGGACGGCCGTTCGCGGCCGAGATCGTGGGCGATCCCGATCAGGTGTTCTCGCCTGGTGCGTTCCGACATCCCCTGCGCCTCCCCATCAGATGTCTCGCCGCGGCCGCGCAGCGCCGACTGTCGCGCAATGCGATCGCGGTCCTCTACGTCACGCGGGACGCCCTTCAGCGCCGGTACCCGACACGCGGGAGCGTCCACGCGGCCTCCGACGTCGCCCTCGACGACCTGTCGTTCGCCGCGCGACCCTGCCGCGAGTGGAGTCCGCCGGCGAGCTTCGTTCTCGTCACCGTCGGCGCGCTGGATCAGCCGTACAAGGGGACCGGCGTGCTGCTCGACGCGGTGAGCCAGCTTCGCGGGCGAGGACTGCCCGTGCGGCTCCGCATCGTTGGCGATGGCCGGCTGCTGCCGGATCTGGAGCGGAGGTGCGAGGAGCTGGGGGCGTCGGGCGATGTCGAGTTCCTTGGCCGGCAGGATCGCGAAGGTGTTCGCAGCGCGCTCGATTCGGCGCATCTCTTCGTGCTGCCGTCGCTGACGGAAGGCCTTCCCCGCGCGCTCGTCGAGGCCATGGCGCGCGGGTTGCCCGCCGTCGCAACGGATGTCGGCGGCATTCCGGAGCTTCTGCCCACGGAGTGCCTGGTGCCTCCCCGGCAGCCGCGTGCGCTCGCGGATCGCATCGAGCAGCTCATGAAGGACGAAGCGGGACGGCGCCGCCTCGGCGCGTCGAATCGATCGCGCGCGCTCGAGTACCACGAGAGGACGCAGGCCGACGTCAGGAGGACGTTCTTGCGGGTGGTGAGGGATGCTAGTCGCACAGTTCCGCAGTTCGCGGTTCGCTGTTCGCAGTTCGCGGCTCGCGGGCCCGGCGCGGAGCAGATCATCGTCGAGCACGACGCGGAGACGGGCAGGCGGCTGAAGTACTACTCGCGGGCCGCGGACGCGGGCTACTGGACCGGGAAGTGG
>DATIEW010000535.1:0-4204 GCA_035455585.1 Vicinamibacterales bacterium
ATCTCTCTGGGCAACGAGCAATGGGCAATGGGCAATGGGCAATGGGCAATGGGGAATGGGCAATGGGCAATGGGGAATGGGCAATGGGGAATGGGCAATGGGGAATGGGTTGTCTCGGGCCTCGATCGGTCCCCGAGGAAGTTACTCACGACAGGCTTGGCCTTCCCGACATTCCCGCTGGATTGGACATACCAAGGCATCGCGTGTGGGGTCTCGGGCCCGACGTCACGATCCCGATCGCGACGAAATCCCGGCTCATTTCACTGGTCAACGTCCGGTATTTCTGGGAGACTGGCGCCGAGCTGAAGACGGAAGGCCAGTCGCTTCTGATCACGGCGACGTTCCCTGTGCCGAGCATCAGGATTCCTCCGAGAAAGTAGTCAGGCGAGGCGCGCCGCGACCACCGGGGTCCTGGCGTTGGAGGCTGGCGGCGGGATTGGCGCCGCGGCTCGAAGGGAGAGATTCCATGCGTCCACGCTACATGACGGCGGCTGCCATCGTCCTGTTCCTCGCGCATCCCACCGGCGCGCAGGATCGGCCCGTCGTCATCAAAGCGGGTCTCGTGATCGACGGCAAGGGAGGGGTTCTCCGCGATGCCGCGGTCGTCGTCGAGGGTACCCGGATTGTGCGGATCGACGCCGGCGCGACAGCGATCACGCATGACCTGTCGGATCTCACGCTGCTGCCAGGTCTGATTGACACGCACATCCACCTCGCGAACCACTTTGGCGGGGACGGCCGGGCCTCGACGCGGGGAGAGACGCCAGCGCAAGCGATCCTCTTCGCGGCTGAAAACGCGTACGCCACGCTGATGGCCGGCTTCACCACGGTGCAGAGCCTCGGTTCACCCTCCGATCCGGACATGCGCCGTGCGCTGGAACGAAGCCGGCTTCCCGGGCCGCGCCTGCTCACGTCCATCTCGCCGCTCAACGAGAACTCGGGCACGCCCGCGCAGATTCGCGAAGCCGTCCGCAAGCTGGTGGCCGCCGGAGCGGACGTGATCAAGCTGTTCGCCTCGAAAAGCATCCGCGAGGGCGGAGGAAAGACGATGAGCGACGAGCAGATCGAAGCGGCATGTGGCGAGGCGCGCGCGAACGGCCGCCGAAGCTGGGTGCACGCGCACGCAGCCGACGCCGCGGCGGCGGCCGTGCGCGCCGGGTGTTTCGCGATTACTCACGGCAGCCAGGTGACCGATGCGGAGTTCGCATTGATGGTGGAGCGCGGCACCTTCTTCGAGCCCAACATCGGGCTCGTCTCGCAGAACTACATCGAGAACAAGTCGAGATTCCTCGGCATCGGCAACTACGACGAGGCGGGGTTCGCGTTCATGGAGAGGGGGATTCCGCTGAAGCTGGCGATGTTCCGGCGCGCCCTGGCGCACAAGGGGCTGAAGCTCATCATGGGCACCGACGCGGTGGCCGGAGCGCACGGGCAGAACGCGCGCGAGATCGTCTACCGCGTGCGCGACGCAGGTCAGCCCGCGATGAGCGCGCTGGTGCAGGCGACGTCGCTCAACGCCGAGGCGCTCGGCCTGGCCGACCGGATCGGAAGCATCGCGCCGGGCATGGAAGCGGACCTCATTGCCGTGGTCGGCGATCCCCTGAAGGACATCACGGCGCTTCAGCGCGTGGTGTTCGTGATGAAAGGCGGTACGGTCTACAAATCGCCGGCCCGATAACACCTCGTGCCTCTGTGGTGAAACTCGTCCCACTCGCGCTCGCGAGCCGTCAGGCCTGGACAGTCGACACGACAGGACCTTATGATGTCGAGTGTCTACAAGAACACCGCCCTGCACAGCGGAAGAGCTGGTTGCTGAAGGGCGGCACCTGAGCGCACAGAGGAGCAAGGAGGGCGCCGTGCGGAAGACAGCAATCGCGGCAATGGTGGTCGGCCTCCTCGGTTCGGCGACCCCGGGCTTCCAAACGCCGCAGCCCGGCATGGTCGTGTCGACGGCCTGGCTGGCTGCTCATCTCGACGATTCGACGGTCGCGGTCATCACGACGGGCGAGCGCTCGATCTACGACCGCGGGCACATACCCGGCGCGCGGTTCATCGGCCACGACGAGATGCTCGGGCCGGATCACAGGCTGCTGGAGGCCGGGACGCTGGCGGCGATCCTGGCCCGCGCGGGCGCGCGGGACGAGGCGCGCGTCGTGCTCTACGGAGAGAGCGCGATGACCACCGGGTGGCTCTTCATGGCGCTGGCGGCGCTCGGCCACGCCGGCCACGTGTCGATGCTCGACGGCAACATCGACGCCTGGCGCGCCGATGGCCACCGTGTCGAGACCGTCCAGCCGCGCGCAGCGACCGGCCGACTGTCGGTGCGGCCCGCTCCGGACGTGATCGTCGACGCGCCGTGGGTCCGACAGCGGCTCGAGGATCCGAAGGTCTGCCTGATTGACGCGCGGACCACCAGGGAGTGGAACCAGGGCCGGCTGCCGGGCGCCACGCTCGTGCTCTGGCAGGACCTCTTCGCGGACCTGAACCAGCTGCGATTCAAGCCGCGCGATGAGATCCGAGCCATGCTCGAACGCGCCGGTGCGGCACCCGGCCGCGAGGTGGTCACGTATTGCGCCGTCGGCATGCGCGCCAGTCTGATGTACTTTGCCGCGCTCCACGCCGGTTTCCCCGCGCGAGTGTATGTCGGGTCGTACGAGGACTGGCGCCGGCAGGGGGATGCGCCGATCGTGCGGTGAGGGTGTGATGGTGAAGTTGTGAGGTGTGAGTCTTGAGTGGGTCGCCTGCTGCACGATTTCATGCGGCTCTGGCGTCCGTCACGAAACCTCCTCCTACTCAAGGGCGCAACGGCAGCGGCCGTGCGGCAGCGGGAACGGCGGCGTTGAAATCCTCACCGGCCAGCGATGCGATGGTCGCCGCGACCTGAGATGTCGTGACGTTGACGCCCCTGCGGACGCCGAGGCCCGGAACGTCCGGCCCCAGCACGGCGATCCAGGTGCGCTCCGCAGCCTTCACGTCACGTCCGTGGTTCATCCAGTCCTTCGTCGTCGAACCGCGTCCGTGATCGGTGGTGACCAGCAGCGACGTGCGGCCCTGGTACGCGGGCATTGCCTGGACGGCCGTCCAGATCCGCTCGATGAACCGGTCGGCTCGCGCCGTGGCATCCAGGTAGAGGTCGTAGCGGCCCTGGTGCGCCCACTCGTCTCCCTCGCCGAGCATCACGTACAGCACGCCCGGCGTCCTCGTGCGGAGATGTTCGAGCGCGGCGTACACGACCGGCGCATCGAGCGGACCGTAGTTCCAGAAACGGGGAAGGTCGGCCGCCAGCTCGTTGATCGCGCGTTCGCGTTCCGTCGCGGCGCCGGGGATCACCGACCAGCCGGAGCCGACGCGGACTCCGCTCCGATCGACGTTGAGAATCGAGGGCAGCACGTCCCACGCGCCGAATGCCGCGACCCGTCCCGCGAACCCGGGGCGCCGGTTCAACCACTCGAGGACCGTGACGTTGGGATTCGGGACCTTGTCGTTGCTGTCCACGCGAGGGTCGGCCACGCCGGCGAACATCTCGTTGTAACCCGGATAGGAGAAGAACAGACCGTTCGTCAGCCGCGCCGTGCTGCCGGCGCCGGCGTCCCCGAAGATCTGCCCCTGCTCGGCCAGCGTGTTCCACACGAAGGGCATCAGCGCTGCGCGGCGCTCCTCCGGCGTGTCGCGCCAGAACCGGCGCTCCGGTTCGCTACCCGATCCCTTGTCGTCCCGCTTGAAGTAGCCGCGATCGGCTCCGCCGAAGAACTCCTGCCACCGCAGTCCGTCGATGGTGATCACGATGACGCTCGGCGGCGACGCGGGCTGCCTAGCGCCACCGACCCTGAAAACAACGAGAGAGAGGACGACGAGGATTGCCAATTGGCTGGCAGTCGGACGCGCCGCCCGGATGATGTGTACGACGTGCTTCATGAAGTCCCGCGCGAGATACCTCGTCATCCGCCGTCCTCATCGTTGGTGCGGTCGGGCAGTGGCAACACACATGATCTCAAGCTACGACGGCCGCAGCTGGCCCCGCAGGCACTCGAAGAACCGGTCGGTCATCGTCCTCGAAGCGCTGCCGAGCAGCCGCTGGCCGACGCGGGCGAGCAAGCCGCCAATCTCCACGGTTCCCTCGACGGTCACATCGGTGGCCGCGCCGCGGTCGGCGAGCGTGATCGTGGAGCTGCCCCTGACGAAGCCGCCGCGACCGCGGCCCTCG
>DATIEW010000536.1:0-3962 GCA_035455585.1 Vicinamibacterales bacterium
CTCCCGCGGAAATCTCGGCGTCGTCGCTGCCGCTCCTCGGCGGCTACGATTCGCGGGCCGTGCGCACGATCGAGCAGCACGCGCGGTGGATCGTCGAGGCCGGGGTCGGCGCGATCAACCTGAGCTGGTGGGGCCGCGGCAGCTACGAGGACGGATCGGTGCACGTGGTGATGGACGTCATGCGCGCGTTCGACATCAAGGTCACCTTCCATCTCGAGCCGTACTCGGGAAGCCGCGGCGTCCAGTACGCGGACGATGTGATGTACATCCTCCGCGAGTACGGCGAGCGCCGGCGGTGGGACACGATGCTGCTGCTCGAAACGGCCGACGGCCGCGCATCGCCGGCGTTCAAGTCGTTCGTGACGCTGCTGTCTCCGACAACGACCGACTGCCGGGGCATCACGAGGCCGGTGGACATCTACGTGCCCGACGACCTGTGGCGGCAGCAGGTCGAGCGGGTCCGGCGCGAGGTCGCGCCCGATTTCGAGCGGATCATCCTGGTGGCCGACTCGCTCGACGCCGGCCGCACGCTCGCCGCGGGCTTCGACGCGGGCGCCGTAGGCAACCCCTACATCCGCCCGGAGGCATGGCCGGATCTCACCGACCCGTTCGATCGCCGGGACATCCCGTTCTCGTTCGCGGTCAACGCCGGCTTCGACCACGTCGCGCCGAAGACGCCGCCGCAGGATCCCTGCTACCGGCCGCTCGCCGTCGAGCCCGATGTGAACGTGCGCTGGGACGTGGAATCGTCGCGTGAACGCGCGCACCAGCTCTGCGAGGCCCGCATCGGGGAGTCGCTCGCCCGCACGCTGGCGCATCAGACCGACCCGCAATCGGCCAACTGGCGGCAGGGGTTCCTGCACGTTCCGATCAACTCGTTCAACGAATGGCACGAGGGCACGGCGTTCGAGCCGATGGCCTCCTATCGCGACCTGAGCCCGTCGCAGCGCCTCCTGTACCACAACCCGATCGACGGGTCGTATCGCCTCAGAACACTCCGCGATCTGCTGTCGCTGGTCCTTTGACTCGCGGCTGCATCGCCCAGCCATGCGGACCTCAATCATGACTTCGATTCGAATCGCTTCCATCGCCTGCGCTGCCCTGCTGTCCCTGTCCACGGCGCCGCCCGCCGACGAACTGGACTCCTTCATCCGGGCGCAGATGTCCCAGCGCCAGATCAACGGGCTCTCCCTCGCCATCATCCAGGACGGCGGGATCGAGGCGCGCGCGTATGGCGCCGTCAGCCGAGGAGGCCCGCCCGTCACGGCCACGACGCTCTTCCAGGCAGGCTCGATCAGCAAGCCGGTCGCGGCGGTGGGTGCGCTGAGGCTCGTCGAACAGGGCGCGCTCTCGCTCGACGAGGACGTCAATGCGAAGCTCGTGAGCTGGAAGGTGCCGGAGAACGGATACACCAGGTCGCAGAAGGTCACGCTGCGGCGGCTCCTCAGTCACACCGCCGGGCTGACGGTCCACGGCTTTCCTGGGTACGACGTCACCGAACGAGTCCCATCCGTCGTGCAGGTGCTCGATGGCGCCGGCAACACCGCACCGGTGCGGGTCGACGTGGAACCCGGCAGCGTCTCGCGATACTCGGGCGGCGGCTACACGGTGATGCAGCTGCTCGTCACCGACGTCACCCGCAAGTCCTTTCCCGAGTACATGCGCGAGGCCGTGCTCGAGCCCCTGGGCATGAGCCGCAGCACCTACCAGCAGCCGCTGCCTCCCGACCGCGCGGCCGAGACGGCTTCGGGCCATTACGCCGACCGCTCCGCGGTGTCAGGCAATTGGCACCTCTATCCGGAGATGGCGGCGGCCGGCCTCTGGACCACGCCCACCGATCTCGCACGATTTGCCGTCGAGATCCAGCAGTCGCTCGCGGGCAAATCGAAGAAGGTGATATCCCAGGCGATGGCTCGCGAGCAGCTCACCGTTCAGATGAGCGACTACGGCCTCGGCCTGGCGCTCTCGGGCAGCGGCGCCGCGCGCACCTTCGGTCACAACGGCCGGGATGAGGGGTTCGATGCGCTGATGCTTGCTTTTGCGGAGACCGGCCAGGGCCTGGTCGTCATGATCAACGCGAACGACAACTCGGGCATGATGAACCGCATCGTCGGGGCGGTGGCCCGCAAGTACGGCTGGCCGAAACGGTCGTCCTCGTCGGAGCCAGCGGCGACGAAGGGGATCCCGCTGGACGTTCCGCTCGAGCCCGTAACCGGCCGGTACGAGCTCAGCAACAACAACATGCTGACCCTCGTCGCGCAGCAGGGCAGCCTGTTCAGCGACGTCAACGGTCTGCCGGACGAAGAGTTCCTCTTCATGGGCAGCGACCGCTTCGGCTCGAACCAGCGTGATGCCAGCTTCCGGATCGCGCGCGGGCCGGCCGGCGAGGTGCTGGGCCTGACCTGGTCCAGCAACGGGAAAGAGCGCCCGGTCCCCCGCATCGGCCCGCTCTTTGCCTCGATCAAACAGCTCCAGGATCCCGATCCGTCGTTCACGAAAACCGTCAACGCTGTCGTGCGCGCGCTTGCGCAGGGCGGAGAGGCCGTGCGCAGCCTGCAGCAACTGACCCCCGGCGCACGCACCGACCTGTCCGGCCGGCCCGTCCGCGACCTTGCGGGGGTGCGCCGCGTCACCTACCTGTCGGCGCAGGATGTGGCGGGGCGTCAGATCGAGCGGCATGGCAGCACCGTTGCCAGGGTGCTGTTCTACCGGCTGGAGTCAGCCGCGGGCCGCCGCTGGCTCATGGTGCACGTCACCAGCGACGGCCTGATCACCGACTATGACGTCGTCGACAAGTGAGGCACCCATGGACAAGGTCGCGCGTTCAGCGGCGTACCTCCTCGTACCCATTCTTGGGTTCGGGCTGCTCGGAGCATCGTTCCAGAAGCCTCCACACGACGACCAGTGGCCGGCATACGGCGGCGACCCGGGCGGAACGCGGTACTCGCCGCTGCAATCGATCACTCGCGCCAACGTCTCGCAACTCCAGGTGGCCTGGACGTACCGAACGGGCAAGGTCGGCGAGAACGCTCGAGACGGCGCGGATTTGACGTTCGAAGCCGCGCCGTCTCATTTCGACGGCCGGCTTCAAGTGAGTACCGCATTCGGCAGGGTGATCGCCCTCGATCCGGCCAGCGGCAAGGAACTCTGGACCTACGACGCGAACGTCGACCGCGGCCGCAGCTATTCGGAGGTCACCTCCCGGGGCGTCTCGGCGTGGCGGGACCCTGACGCCGGGGCGGAAGCGCCTTGTGCGACGCGATATTCACCGGGACGATCGACGCCCGCCTGATCGCGATCGACGCCAGGACGGGAGGGCCGTGCCCCGATTTCGGAGCCGGCGGCACGATCGATCTGGCTGCCGCCGCACGCTACCTTCAGACGGGCTTGTCGCCCTTGATCGTCACGCGATAGCCGGAGCGCGTCTGGGGCCAGTAGTCCCAGATCGCCATGTGCTGCACGCAGCGGTTGTCCCAGAACGCGACCGAGTTTCGCGCCCAGCGGAAGCGGCACTGGAACTCCGGCCGCTGCACGTGCTCGAAGAGGAAGCCGAGCAGCGCGTCGCTTTCCGCCGGCGTCAGGCCGGTAATCCGGGTCGTGAACATCTGGTTGACGAACAGCGCCTTGCGCCCGCTGACGGGGTGCGTCCTGACCACGGGATGTTCGGCCTTCGGGTAGGAACGGCCGCCGTCGTCGCGGCCGATGCGCGCGTTGACGCTGTGGTAGTACGGCGCGCCGTCGTGGACGGCGGCCAGGCCGTCGAGGAAGCGCCGCAGCGGCTCCGACAGGGCGTCGTATGCGGCGTACATGGACGCGAAGAGCGTGTCGCCGCCCTTGTCCGGCAGCGTGTGGATGCGCAGGATCGAGCCGAGCGGCGGCTCGGGAGCGCAGGAGACGTCGGAGTGCCAGCTCTCGCCCGCGATACGCCTGGACTTCTCGTCCGCGTGGATGATCATGACCTC
>DATIEW010000537.1:0-2586 GCA_035455585.1 Vicinamibacterales bacterium
CGTCCACGGCTCGGCGTGCAATGGTGCTTCAGGGAAGTCGACGTCGTCGCCATTGCCGCCGCCGTCCCCATTCGGGCTGTCGTCGCCCGTGGTGTCGTCGCTGTTTTCGACCGGCGTCAGCGCGCGTGCGACCCATGCGGCGCGTTCCGGTCCGAAGCGTCCCGCGAGAGTTGCCCATGCCGCCAGCCGCGCGGCGCGCTGTTCATCCTCTGGCAGGTCGTCGGCTGCCCGTGTCGCCTCGTGGAAGGCCCGGCCGAACTCGACTTCCTCTTCCGTCAGCTCCTGCTCATGTGTCTCGACGTGGATGTCGTCCGGGTAGAAGCGCACGAGCAGGTCCATGCCCTGTTCGCTCTGACGGAAGCGTGTTTCGAGCCGGACCGGCAGCAGCGCGATGGCCTGGCCGGTCTCGAGCTGACCCAGCAGGTCGGCGGGATCGGGCACATTGATGAAGGAGCCGAACAGGTCGGCTGCGCGTGTCCTGCTCGCTGTCAGCCGTTCGGCGAGCGCGGCGAGGTTCTTTTCGGTCTCGCCGATCTGTCGTGTGACGCTGTCCGCTTCGTCGAAGCGGCCACTCCGCTTGAGTTGCGCGAGGCGCTTCCGAAGCGCGGCCAGGTCTGCGTCACGGCGAACGACTTCCGTCTCGAGGTCGGTGACCGCGCGCCGGGATTCGGTCAACTGCCTGCGGATCTCGTCAGACATCGGTCTCCTCCGCGGGCAGCATGTCATCTGCGTGTATGGCGACGCGCACGGGCTTCTGCAGAGTGATGAACGCCTGCTGCGCCGCGTTCACGTTCCACGCGACGCCGGGTGGGTCGTGTACGGCCGCGGTCTGCGGCAGGGGTGAGCCGAGCCTCATGTGCGTCATGGCCGCGAACGCCTCCGCATCAGTGGCGAGATGGCCCCAGCTCAGCTCATCCCACTTCGTGAGCGTGTCCAGCGTGTCCGCGAACTCGACCGCGACGTCGAGGCCGAACCGCGGCTCGGTCGGCTGCTGCTGAATGACGAGGAACCAGCCGGGGTCGTTGTTCTCCGGCTCCGGATCGCCGCGCGCCTCATCCTCCTCGAGATCGAAGCCCACGAAGGTCACGTCAGGCTCGAGCGTGCCGCGGAACAGCGGGTAGCGCTCTTCGTCCGTCGGAACCCGCCGGCGGGTCGGCCTGCCGCCCGGTCCCGTCTCGAACCGCGCACGCGCAGCGTACACGACCGCTGTCGGAAAGCGACGCAGCAGCTCGCCACGCACGAGCAGAACCAGCCGTCCCTCGATGCTGCCGCCCGTCATGTTGTTGCCGAGTCCGTTCTGCGCCTGCCAGCGATGGATCTCCGGGATGTCCTTCAGCTGCTCGATGTCGGCGGCCGTGCGCGGCGCGGGGATCCGTCCGCGCACATCCCAGAACTGGCGGAAGTACGAGCCGCGCTGGTCGGTCGGGTACTCGCGCCAGAGCAGCTCCCGGGCCATCTCCTGGTTCAGCCCGACCATGTACGCTTCAATGAATCGCGGATTCGTCTCGAGCAGCGTGACCGTGTTCGGCTTCACCGCCTCGAGTCCGGGCAGCAGAAGCTCCTGCGACACATCGCGGAGCGCTTCGTACATCGGACGCTCGAAGCGCGGATAGACCATGATCGGCTCGATCGGGTCCGCTGGCGTCCACAATCCGGGCGCGGTCTGCACGCGTACGGCCATGCGAGCCGCCACTGTCAGTTCGGGATCGACGCGCGCGAGCATCGTGGTCCGGACCGCGGTCAGGTCGAGCGCGGGCCGCTCGGGCACGTCGGCAAGCTCGGCGGTCCTGGCGATCGACGTGTGGAACGCGGCTGCCGCGTGCCGGAACGCCGCTGCCGCGGTGCTGTCCTGGCCGGACGCGAACACGCTCCCCAGCGGTGTCTCCGGTGGCAGCTCCTCTTCGCTGAGCAGTGTGAAGCCCGGCCGCGGCGGCACGGCCTCGATCTCGTCGGGCGAGAACTGCGCGGTCTCAAGCGTCTGGGCGGTTTTCCGTCGATCGGTCGAGCGACGCGCTGCCGTAGCAACAGCCGCAAGCACGCCGAACACGACGACGAGACCGATGGTAATGAGCGGCGCGCCGAAGATCGCGCCGAATCCGGCCAGGACGAGCGCGACGAGAGCGACGACGAGGAGAAGCGGCGCGAGTGGCCCGAGCAGATCGACGAGCGCGGATGGCAGCCGGTCCTTCACGACGGCCCTCGCCTGATCGGCGGGTGTTGCCGCGCCGCTCGGCTTCGTGCGCGGCGGTGCGGCAGCTATGTCACCTGCGTTCAGCCGTTCGACCATGGCACGTGCGCGATTCGCCCCCGGGCCGTCCGCCCTCCGCGCGAAGCTGCCTCGCGGCCGGACTGCACGCCTGAATGCGGTCGATGCTGCCGCACGTGGCAGCCTGCTGTCCTCGATCATGCGGCGCAGCGTGAACGGGCTCATGCGCAGGCGGGAGTGCAGCGGCGCCGTGAGCTGGACGAGTGTGCCCGTCGTGAGCGGCTCGATGTCCTTGCGCAGGATGGATGCGTTGAGCGAGCGCGCGAGCTGCGCACGCACGAGCAGACGATTGGCAGCGAGCACGTCCTCGACCTGCTCCC
>DATIEW010000538.1:0-2796 GCA_035455585.1 Vicinamibacterales bacterium
GATCGCGTTGTGGCCCCAGTAGTACGACTCGCCGAGCTGCCAGAAGTGGAGACCCGCGGTGAACAGTGGCCCGTAGACGCGGTTGGCGAACTGCTGCACACGCGCGTACAACGTGTCGCGCCCGGCGGCGCGCGGCGCCGTCTGGATGATGCCGGTGGTCGGGTTCGCCTCCATGAGGCGCACCAGCGTCGTGAGGCAATCGCCGCTCATGACGCTGTCCGCATCGAGGACGACCATGTACCGATACTGGCTGCCCCAGCGCCGGCAGAAGTCGGCGACGTTCCCGCTCTTGCGCTTGATGCGATGTCGACGCCAGCGATAGAAGATCGGGTCGAGCCCGTCGACGGCCGTGCGCAGGCTCAGCCATGCCTGTCGTTCCGCGACCAGCGTGTCGGGCTCGCTGCTATCGCTGAGGATGAAGAAGTCGAAGCGCCCCCGGACGCCGGTGGCGGCGAGCGACTCGTAGGTCGCGCGTATTCCGGCGAACACGCGCATCACGTGCTCGTTGCGAATCGGCATGATGATCGCCGTGCGGGCCTCGGGCGGAATGGGCGCTCCCGGGACGGCGGATCGGGTGATGGCGTGGCGGTCGCCTCCACGGCACAGGACCACGAATCCGCTCAGCGCCGTCCAGAACCCGACCGAGATCCAGGCAAAGAGAATGGTGAACAGCGTCAGGATTGCGAGCTCCAAGGGCTGTTGCCCGTGGTACGGCAAGACGCTCGTGGCCATGTAGTACACGAACGCCGCCGTCTGGGCCAGCGCCAGGACGGTGAAGACCGTCCGCCGGATCGTGGCCGTCCGGGTGACCCTGCGGCTGTCCGCCGAATCCGGCACGTCCGTCGCCGCCTGCCTCGGCGCCGCGTGGCCGCGTAGCTGCGCGCTGACGCCACGGACGATGCGCGTCAGGAGCGGAGCCGACCACCCCGTCGGAGCCATGGGGGTCCGGTGAACCGGCGGAGCGCTTGTCAGCGCCCAGGCCCCGTCGCGGGCGTCGGCCCGACCGGCGCGCGCGAGCCCCGGAACGGCCAGCTCCAGCCGGTGCCGAATCGACGCGAAGGCGGCATGCTGGCCGACCCGGGCCGGGCCGGTCAGGGCATGGTGCAGCTTGGCCATGGCCCGGTCCGCCTCCGCCTCCCGTTGAGCCAGCTGCAACAGCGCCCCCTGACGCTCTCGCGGGAGCAGCAGCTGGTCCAGGTAGCGCCGGCAGATACGGGTGGCGCCGGACTCTATTCGGGCGGGAGGATGTAGCTCCATGTCTCCGACAGGACCTCCTTGCCATTGCTCAGGTGCGCCCGGAGCTCGACGGGTTTGCTACCGTCGATGCGGCGGAACCGCACCACGAACCGCCAGCCTCCCGTGGCCTCGTTGCGCCTCGTGTGACGCTCCAGGACCTCGCCGTTCGAGTCGACGGACAGCGCGACGTCCACGGCGGCGGTGGCCGGCATCCGGCTGAGCGTGGGACCCTCGAAATCGACGTGGAGCTCGATGCTGGCATCCGCCGACTTCACATAACCACGGCCGCGCCGCGTCTCCCGCACCCAGCCGACGGGCGGCCGGATCTCCCGGTCCTTCTGCCACAGTACCCGATACCCGAACACCAAGGCTTCCTTGGGTCTCGGCTGCCAATCAGGGATCCAGTGCGCCACGATGTTGTCGTTGGTCTCGTCGGGAACCGGGATCTGCACCAGCTCGATCCGGCCGGGCCCCCACGGCCCCTTCAGCTCGACCCATGCAGAGGGGCGCAGGTCGTAGCGCGCCTCGAGGTCCTCGTAGTCGCCGAACGACCGCTCCCGTTGCATCAGGCCGAAGCCCCGGGGGTTCGTGAGCGCAAAGGAGGTCACCAGCAGGCGTTTCGGATTGACGAGCGGGCGCCAGATCCAGTCCGTCGCGCTCGCCTGGATCGACAGACCGTCGGAATCGTGGACTCGCGGGCGATAGTCCTCGCGCGCGGATCGCTGATTGGCGCCGAAGTAGAACATGCTGGTCAAGGGGGCCAGACCTAATTTCGCGACGTTTCTGCGGAGAAACAGCCGGGCGTCCACGTCGAGCACGGTCGTGACCCCGGGCCTGAGGACGAACCGGTACGCGCCCGCCGCGCGGGGCGAATCGAGCAGCGCGTAGATGGTCAGCTCTTTCGCGGTCGCCTGCGGACGTTCGATCCAGAACTCGACGAACCGCGGAAACTCCTCGCCGGTGTTTTCCGCGGTGTCGATGGCGAGGCCCCGCGCCGAGAGGCCGAACCGCTGCCCCTTGCCGAGTCCGCGGAAGTAGCTGGCGCCGAGGAAGACGAGAACTTCGTCCTTGTACGTCGGTGCGTTCACGGGGAAGTGAACGCGAAAGCCGGCGAACCCCAGGTCTCGCAGCTCCTCGCGGTTGACCTTGTTCCCTCCGTAGTCGAAGGCATCGGGATCGAACCGGAGCTCCCGCACGCCTTCGGCGTTGACCTCGTGGATGACGACCGGGGCCTCGTAGAACCAGCCGGGATGGAAGAACATGATCTCGAAGGGCAGCTTCGTATTCCGCCACAGCGCTCGATCGGGCCGGAACCGAATATCGCGGTACTGGTCGTAGCTCAGCGCCTTGATGCTCGGGCCGAGGCTCCTGCCCGGCTTCTGGTAGGGCGACGCGGCGAGCTTCGCCGCGCGGGCGGCAACATCGTCGAAGACGCCGGCCTGCGCATCGGCGGCGACCAGCACGAGCGCCGCCAGCAGGACGAGGGCGCCGCGCACAGCCAACGACCCCGGGCGTGGCACGGTCCTGGCCACGCCGGAACGACGACGAACGCGCACAGCG
>DATIEW010000539.1:0-13536 GCA_035455585.1 Vicinamibacterales bacterium
GGGCGAAGGGGCCCCCGCGAGCGACGGCGCTGGGGGGTCCGGCGGGGCGAAGCCCCCCGGTCTCAACCGTTGCGGGTAATGATCTCCTGCGGGGAGCCCTCCGGCGATCTCTATGCCGGCTCGCTCGCCCGCGAGATCCTCGCTCTCGATCCGTCCAGCACGATTACAGGATTCGGCGGTGCCCAGCTGCGTGCAGCGGGCGCGTCGCTCATCGGAGATTACAGCGGCCTCTCGGTCACCGGCCTGCTCGAGGTCGCGCGGGTGCTGCCCAGGACCTATGCCACATACCGACGCCTGATCGAGGAGGCGGCGGCGCGCAGGCCGGACGTGTTCGTCGCGATCGACTTTCCGGACTTCAACTTCCGCCTGGCTCGCGCGCTGCGGCGCCTCGGGATTCCAGTCGTCTACTACATCAGCCCCCAGCTCTGGGCGTGGCGTCCCAGCCGCATGAAGACCATGCGCCGGTTCGCCGACCGCGTACTGGTGATATTTGCGTTCGAGGAGGCGATCTACCGCGCGGCAGGCGTGCCGGTGGAATGGGTGGGCCACCCGCTGCTCGACGCTGCCCGCAGCCCGGAGGCGCGCGCGCCGTTTCTCGCGCGGCAGCATCTCGATTCGTCGAAGCCGGTGGTTGCGCTGCTGCCGGGCAGCCGCCGCAACGAGCTCCGCGAGATCCTGCCGGGCCTCGCCTCCGCGGCCCGGATCATCCGCGGGCAGCTGCCGGACGCCCAGTTCATCCTCGCCCGGGCGCCCCACCTTCCAAACGAACTGTTCGAGAAGCTGGCTGCCGATGGCGTGCCGGAGATCGAGATCGTGGAGGGAGCGACCGACGACGTGCTGGCGGCTTCCGACGTCGCGCTCGTCGCGTCGGGGACCGTGACGATCCAGGCGGCTCTCCACGAGTGCCCGATGGTGGTCGTCTATCGCCTGTCGCCGATCACATACCGGCTCGGCCGGCCGTTCGTGCATGTCGAGACGTTCGCGATGGTCAACCTCGTCGCGGGACGGATGGTGGTGCCGGAGCTCATTCAGGACGACTTCACGCCGGAGGCCGCGGCGTCCGCGGCGCTGGCGCTTCTGCAGGACCGCGCGCAGGCGGACCGCATGCGGGCGGAGCTTCGCGCCGTTCGCGCGAAGCTCGGTGAGCGCGGCGCGAGCCGGCGGGCCGCCGGGGTCGTGCTGGCCGTCGCGCGCGGGGGCGGCTAGCAGGATGCTGAGAAGCGCATCCTGCAATGGGCAATGGGCAAGCTGTGTATCCACTTGACTGTACGAGCGGAGACGGTTTTCCCGGCTCGCGGAAGCGGGCTGGCGGACGCCCAGTGGCGGGGTCCGCTGACCACAACATGTCGGGCCTACCTGAGTCAATGGGACACCGAGCATAGGCAAATGCGCCTGTCTTGCCATGGCCATCGGCCATTTCCCATCAGGACGCCCTTGTTCAGCGGGCTGCTGGAGTACACTCCTCGGATGGTTCGCGTGGCTCCGTTCATCGCATGCCTGCTGCTGGCGCCGACTCTCGGCGCCACGGTGCTCGTCCCGGCCCCGTTCGACGAGGTCGTCGCCGGGTCCGAGATCATCGCGCACGTCAGGGTCGTCGACGTCCGTCCAGAGTGGGCCGACGGCCGCAAGCGGATCGACAGCGTCGTTACCGTGCAGGTGTTGTCGTACCTCAAGGGTGGGACCCGACCGACGCTCGCCTTCAAGGTGCCCGGCGGGCAGATCGGACGCTATCGCAGCCTGATGGTCGGCGCGCCGGCGTTCCAGCGCGGCGAGGAGGTGGTGCTGTTTCTCGTCGCACAGGGGACGGCGATGCCGTACGTGTTCGGCCTGAACCAGGGTGTGTTCCGCGTGCGGCAGGACCCGGCCTCCCTCCGGCGTGTGGTCGTGCCGCCGCCGCGCGTCGCTTCCGGGGCGGGCCCCGCGAGCGTCCGGCGCGGATCCCCCGCCCGGCGTCCGATCGCGCTCGAGGCTTTCGGTGCTGAAGTGCGCGCCGTGATGGCCGCCAAACGTGGAGCCGTCAGGTGATGGCCGGCCGGCGCGTGCTCGCGGCGGCGGCGCTCCTGATCCTCCTCACCGTGCCGGCCGGCGCGTACCTGAAGCTGGGAACGCGGTCGGGAGGCAGCACGATCACCCTCCGGTGGCGCGAGTTTCCCGTCCGCTATTTCGTGACGAACGACGCGGTCTCCGGCGTCAGCCCGCAGCAGTTCCAGGCCGCAGTCGCGCGCGCGTTCGGCACTTGGGAGGCTGTCGAGACGGCGAGCACGTCCTCCGAGTTCGTCGGCTTCACCGAGGCGCCGCCGTTCGACGAGGACGGGATGAGCGTGCTGGGGTTCCTGGAGCGGTCGGAGCAGAGCCGGACGCTCGCAGCCACGACGTTCCTGATCGACACGTTGGACGGCCGGATCCTCGAGTCCGACATCTTCTTCAACTCCACGTTCCCGTGGTCCACCGCTGAGGCGGGGGTCACCGGACGGTTCGACGTCGAATCGATCGCCGTGCACGAGATCGGTCATCTGCTCGGGCTGTCGCACTCGGCGCTCGGGGAGACGGAGATGGTCTCGGGCGGCCGCCGGGTGATTGCCGCCGAGGCCGCGATGTTTCCGATCGCCTTCTCCGCGGGCAGCATCCAGGACCGGACGCTGACCGCGGACGACATCGCCGGCATCTCCGACATCTACGGCACGACGGACTTCGTGCGTGAGTACGGCAGCATCAGCGGCCGCGTCACCAAGAACGGCACCGGCGTGATCGGCGCGCACGTGACGGCCTTCAATCCCGGCACCGGCAAGATCGTGGGCGGCTTCAGCCTGAGCGAGGACGGCAGGTTCACCATCGCCGGCCTCGAGCCGGGCCCGTACCTGCTCCGGGTGGAGCCGCTGGACGATGCGGATATCGAGAGCTTCTTCGATGCGTCGCTCGACGTCGACGTGAACTTCAACGTGAAGTTCTACGAGCGTGTCGTCATCGTTCCGCGGGGCGGCACCGCCGGCAACGTCGAGATTCGGGTGACGCCGAGATGACCGGCCGCAGGAAGAGCGGCCGCTCGGCGGCAGTGGTTGCCTCCACCGTCGTGCTCGCGCTGGGGGGGTCGATCGCGGCGCAGACGCAACCGCCCCGTCAGGCCGCCCGCCCGGCGCCGCGCGCGGGCACGTGGGAGGTCGGCGGCGGCGGGGCGTTCGTCGGCGGCTACGATCTGGGAGATCGGCCGGCGAATCTCTCGCCGAACCTCTCGGGCGGCTCCAACCCGTTCCTGCTCTTCGATACCAGCAGCGACATCGGCGTCGCGCCGGGGCTGCAGGCCCGCCTCGGCTTCTTCGTGTCGAGGAGCCTCCTCGTCGAAGGCGGGCTGCGGTACGCGAAACCGGAGCTGACGATCCGTGCGACCGGCGACACGGAGGGCGCGGTCCCCGTGTCGGCCGTCAGCGAGGTGAGTCAGTACCTCGTCGATGGATCGGCCGTCTGGCACTTTCACAACGCCAGCTTTGCCGGGGGCCGCGGCGTGCCGTTCGTCGTAGGTGGCGCCGGCTACCTGCGGGAGCTGCACGAAGGCAACGAGCTCATCGAGACGGGAGTCGAGTATCACGCCGGCGGAGGACTCAAGTACTGGTTCGGATCGGCGCCGCGCCGGTTCGGACTGCGCGGCGAGGCCGCCCTGTCGATCCGCGACGGCGGCATCGACTTCGAAGAAGGGCGTCGCACCGTCCCGGTCGCGTCGGTGACGCTGGTGTATATCTTCTGAGTAGTTGTGAGTTTTGAGTTCTGAGTATGAGTTCTTGACTCAAGACTTCCCCCCTTCGGAGATCGTCCTTCGCGACGTCCATCTGACGAGAGGCGCCACGCCGGTCCTTCGCGGGCTGTCCCTGCAGGTCGAACGCGGCGAGACGCTCGTGCTCGTCGGCCGGAGCGGCGCCGGCAAGAGCTCCGTCCTCAAGCTGATCAACCGCCTGCTGAATCCCGACCGCGGCGACGTCATGGTCTGCGGCCGGAGCGCGGCCCTCTGGGATCCGATCGTCCTCAGGCGGCAGATCGGGTACGTGCTTCAGGAGGTGGGGCTGTTCCCGCATCTGAGCGTGCGGGACAACGTCGGGATTGTGCCACGGCTGCTCGGGTGGGCGGATGATCGTGTCCGCGCGCGGGTGGACGAGGTGCTGGATCTCGTGGAGCTGCCGGCGCAGGAGTACGCGGCGCGTCCCCCGCACGAGCTGTCGGGCGGGCAGCGGCAGCGGGTAGGCGTGGCGCGGGCGCTGGCGGCCGATCCGCCGCTGCTGCTCATGGACGAGCCGTTCGGCGCGCTGGACCCCGTGACGCGCAGCGAGCTGCACACCGCGTTCCGGAGGATCCAGTCCCGCGTTCGCAAGACCGTCGTGCTCGTGACGCACGACATGGCCGAGGCGCTCGCGCTTGCGTCGCGCGTCGGGGTCCTCGCCGACGGGCAGATCATCGTCTTCGACGACCCGCCCGCGATCCTGCGCACCTCCGACGCACGCGTGCGCCCGCTGCTCGCACCCCTTCTCGAGGCGGGAGCAGCGCTCCGGGTAACATGACCGTCCTCGACTTCTGGCGCTCCCACGGCGCCGAGGCGGCCGCGCTGCTCTGGCAGCACCTGTATCTGGTGGCGGCATCGACCGGTCTGGCCATTGCCCTCGGCATCCCGATTGGCGTGTTCGCCGCCAGGCGCCCGCGGGCCGGCGCCCCGATCGTCTGGCTCGCCAACGTCGCGCAGACGATTCCCAGCCTCGCGATGTTCGGCTTCCTGCTGCCGCTCCCGCTGGTTGGCGGACTGGGCGCGCGCCTGGCGGTCACCGTGCTCACGCTCTACGCGCTGCTGCCGATCGCGCGCACGACGGTGGCCGGCCTGCGATCCGTCGACGCGGCGCTCATCGAGGCCGGCACCGCCCTCGGCATGACCGCGCGCCAGCTCCTGTGGCAGGTCGAGCTGCCTCTCGCGCTGCCGTCGATCGTCGCGGGCATCCGGGTCGCGACGGTGATCGGCGTCGGGACGGCGACCATTGCCGCCGCCGTCGGGGCGGGAGGGCTCGGCGAGTACATCTTCCGCGGCCTCGCCATGGTCGAGCCCACCGTGATTCTCGCCGGAGCGATACCCGCGGCGCTCCTGGCGCTCGTGCTCGACGGCGGGCTGACGCTCGTCGAAAGGGCTGTCCGGGCCGCGCTCTCGCGCGGGCGCGCCGCACGCGTCGGTCGTCTTGGCCTGGTCCTGGCGCTCGCGGCCGCCGGCATCGCCGTGGTGACGGCTGCGGTGGTCCGCGACGACCGGCAGATCGTCCGGGTCGGCTCCAAGAACTTCACCGAGCAGATCATCCTCGGCGAGCTGCTGGCCCAGCTGATCGAAACGCGCTCGTCGCTGTCGGTCGATCGCAGGCTGAACCTCGGAGGCACCTTCATCTGCGATCGGGCGATCCGCGCGGGCGACATCGACCTCTACGTCGAGTACTCGGGCACGGCCCACAGTGCGATCTTTCACGAGCCCGCCAACACCGACCCGCGCGTCGTTCTCGACACCGTTCGGCGGCGTTACGCCGAGATCGGCCTCACCCTGCTCGATCCGCTCGGCTTCGAGAACACGTTCGCCATTCTCGTGCGAGGAGACGAGGCCCGACGTCTGGAATTGACGACGATCGGGGATGCGGTGCCCTATGCCTCCTCGTGGCAAGCCGGGTTCGGCTACGAGTTCCTGGAGCGCGCCGACGGGTATCCCGGGCTGTCGCGCACCTACGGCCTGGCCTTCGCCACGCCCCCGCGCGCGATGGATGTATCGCTGGTCTATCGGGCGCTGGCCGAAGGGCAGGTGGATCTCGTGGCGGGGGACGCGACGAGCGGATTGATCGAAGCCTACGATCTGACGATGCTCGCGGACGACCGGCGCTACTTTCCACCCTACGACGCGGCGGTCGTCGCCCGGAGCGCGACGCTGCTGGCGCACCCCGATCTGAGGGACCTGCTTCGCCGACTCGCGGGCCGCATCACGGTCGGCGAGATGCGCCGGATGAACCATGCCGTCGACGCGGGCCGCCGCGATCCGGCACGTGTCGTCGCGGAGTTCCTGCGGACGTTGGCCTAGAGATCAGGAGGATGTTGAGAGGATGTTGACAGGACATCAGGAGATCAGGAGGACGTTGAACGCAGGAGCGCAGGGTCTTGACGTCCATGCCCCCGGTGGCGCGGCCGGCACGGCCGGCCCGGCCGGATCGAGAGAGGATCCCGGTCCTCCCTCGATCCGACCCGCGCGTCGCGCGCCACCGGGTGGAGCGCTGTGTTCGCCCGTGTGCCCTTCGTTCGTCCTCCGTTCACTCCGTTCCTCCGTGTGAACCTTCGTTCCCTCCGTCCCCTCCGTTCCATGCGTAGAACTCGAGTTGTAAACCACGAATCACGGGCGTTCTACGCTTGAACCACCGAGCCCGCATGGGGGATGATCCAAGGATGGCTTCGCACAACTCCTTCAGCACGCGCACGAGGATCACGGTCGAGGGGGAACCGGTCACGATCTACAGCCTGCCGGCCCTCGAGAAGGCAGGTCATCCCGGTCTGGCCCGTTTGCCGTACTCGCTCAAGATCCTCCTCGAGAATCTACTCCGGCGCGAGGACGCGCGCTTCGTCGATCCCGAAACCATCTCGGCGCTGGCGCGCTGGGACGTGACGAGCGGCGCCTCCAGGGAGATCGCGTTCACGCCCGCGCGCGTGCTGCTGCAGGACTTCACGGGCGTACCCGCGGTCGTGGACCTCGCCGCGATGCGCGACGGGATCGCGCGGCTCGGCGGCGACCCGCGCAAGGTCAACCCGCTCCAGCCCGTGGAACTCGTCATCGACCACTCGGTGCAGGTCGACCACTACGCGGTGCCCAATGCGGCCGACCTCAACGCGGCGCTCGAGTTCGCGAGGAACCGCGAGCGTTACACCTTCCTCCGCTGGGGCCAGGAGGCGTTCCGGAACTTCCGTGTCGTCCCTCCCGACACGGGCATCGTCCACCAGGTCAATCTCGAGTACCTCGCGCGCGTGGTCTTCCGCGAGCGGTGGGAGCGCGATCTGCTGGCGTACCCGGACACCCTGGTCGGCACCGACTCGCACACCACGATGATCAACGGCCTGGGCGTCGTCGGCTGGGGCGTCGGCGGTATCGAAGCCGAGGCGGCCATGCTCGGCCAGCCCATCTCGATGCTCATTCCGGAGGTCATCGGCTTCCGGCTCGTCGACCGCCTCCCGGAGGGCGCGACCGCGACCGATCTCGTGCTGACGATCACGGAACGCCTGCGGAAGCTGGGCGTCGTCGGCAAATTCGTGGAGTTCTTCGGTCCGGGGCTCGAGTTCCTCACGATTGCCGATCGGGCGACGCTCGGAAACATGTCGCCCGAGTACGGCGCGACGATCGCCATCTGTCCGATCGACGAGATGACGCTCGACTACCTCCGTCTGACGGGTCGAGAGGAATCGCACGTGCGCCTGGTCGAAGCCTACGCCAAAGAACAGGGGCTCTTCCGGACGGCGGATTCCTCCGACCCCGTCTACACCGCGACCATCGAGCTCGATCTGTCGACCGTCGAGCCGAGCCTGGCCGGACCCAAGCGTCCACAGGATCGCGTGTCGCTGCGGCGGGCGCGCGATTCGTTCGAGCGGGCGCTCGAGGGCATGCTCGCGGAGCGCAGGGCAAAACCCGCGCGCCCGGGGGCCGTCGGGGGCGGGCCAGTCGCACCGGAGGCCGAGCAGGCTCGGACCGCTGTGTCGACGGCGGAGACGGTGCCCGGCATGGAGGGCCTCGATCACGGTTCGGTCGTTGTGGCTGCGATCACGAGCTGCACGAACACATCAAACCCGAGCGTCATGATCGGCGCGGGTCTGCTGGCGCGCAACGCCGTCCGGCGGGGTTTGAAGGTCAAGCCGTGGGTCAAGACCAGTCTCGCGCCCGGCTCGATGGTCGTGACGGAGTACTACAAGGCATCGGGGCTGCTGGAGTACCTGGCCGAGCTTGGCTTCCACCTGGTCGGCTACGGGTGCACGACCTGCATCGGCAACAGCGGGCCTCTTCCCGAGCCCGTTTCGTCCAGCGTCCGGGACCGGAACCTCGTAGTCGCGTCGGTGCTGAGCGGGAACCGGAACTTCGAAGGCCGCATCCAGTCCCAGGTGCGCGCAAACTACCTGGCTTCACCGCCGCTCGTCGTGGCCTACGCGATTGCCGGCCGCATGCAGATCGACATGACGTCCGAGCCGCTGGGACATGATCCGGCCGGCGCTCCCGTCTTCCTCAGGGACATCTGGCCGAGCGAACGGGAGATACAGGCGACGATGCTGGCGTCGGTGAAGTCCGAGATGTTCGTGGACAAGTACTCGCATGTGTTCGATGGAGACGAGCGCTGGCGCAGCCTTCCGGTGCCGACGGGTGAGCGGTTCGCCTGGTCGGACGACTCCACGTACATCCGCAACCCGCCGTTCTTCGACACGCTGACCGGGGAGCCCGCGCCGCCGGCCGACATTCACGGCGCGCGCGTGCTGGCGATCCTCGGGGACAGCGTGACGACGGATCACATCTCGCCGGCGGGGTCGATCCCCTCCGACAGCCCCGCGGGCCGATATCTGATCGAGCACGGCGTCGCGCCGAAGGACTTCAACTCGTACGGCGCGCGCCGCGGCAATCACGAGGTGATGGTGCGCGGCACCTTCGCGAACATCCGACTGCGCAACCAGCTCGCTCCTGGCACCGAGGGCGGCTGGACGCTGCTGCTGCCGGAAGGCGACGTGATGACGATCTACGACGCCGCGATGCGATACAGACAGCGGGGCGTTCCCCTGCTCGTGATCGCAGGCAAGGAATACGGCTCCGGCTCGTCGCGCGACTGGGCCGCGAAGGGCACGCTGCTGCTGGGCGTCAGAGCGGTCATCGCCGAGAGCTTCGAGCGGATCCATCGCAGCAACCTCGTCAACATGGGGGTCCTCCCGCTGCGGTTTGCCGATGGGGAGAGCGCAGCGGCGTTGAAGCTGACCGGCCGCGAGCTGTTGGACGTCGTGGGCATCGGCGGCGGTCTCACGCCCGGAGGCCGCCTCAGCGTCCGCGCGACGGGCGAGGACGGCTGCGTACGGACATTCAGCGCATTCGCGCGGATCGACACGCCGGAGGAGCTCGTGGCGTTCCGCCACGGCGGGATCCTGCCCTACGTGCTGCGGCAGCTCGCGAAGCAGTAGCAGATAACTCCCGAGATTCCCAGAGCAGGCGGCTGTGATGCCTTGGGAGTTGGGTGTTGGAGATTGGGAGTTGACGCGGACACATTCTCTCGAGTGATGGTGGCCAGCAACGAGCTGCATGTCGTGTCCCCCGAAGAGATCCGCCAGCAGTCCAGGGCGGTCGGCTTCGATCTGTGCGGCATCGCGCCGGCGGGCGCGCTGCCCGAGCTGGCCTTCCTGCGGGACTGGCTGGACCGTGGCTATGCCGGGGACATGACGTACATGCATGAGTCGGCGAATCGCCGGGCCGACGTGCGGGAAGTTCTGCCCTCGGCCGAATCGGTGATCGTGCTCGGAACGGTCTACAACGTCGATCGGCCGTACTCGACAGAGGAGGCCGATCGTTCTCGAGCGGCGATCGCGCGCTATGCCTGGGGCGACGACTACCACGCGGTGATCCGGCGGCGGATGGCGCGGTTGCTCGAGTGGCTGCGGAAGGCCGCCGGCGAGGGCTTCGAAGCGCTCGCCTACGTCGACACCGGGCCGGTGCAGGAGCGTGTCTACGCGCAGCACGCGGGGATCGGCTGGATAGGGAAGAACACCTGCGTCATCAATGCGGAGCGCGGATCGTGGATCTTCCTCTCGGAGATCATCTGCAACCTTCCGCTCGAACCGGACGCGCCTGCGCTGGATCAATGCGGGACGTGCTCGCTCTGCCTGGAGGCGTGTCCGACCGGCGCCCTGGTCGAGCCGCGCGTCCTCGACTCGACGCGGTGTCTCTCCTATCTGACGATAGAGTTGAAGGGCGGTATTCCGCCGGCGCAGCGCCGGGCTCTTTCGAGGCATGCGTACGGCTGCGACATCTGTCAGGAGGTCTGTCCCTGGAACCTGACCCCTTCAACGGCGATATCGAGCGACCCGTCCTGGCTGCCGCGTGCCGGCCTCGACGGCCCGCACCTCCTCGACCTGTGGCGGCGTTCGGATGACGAGCTTCGCCGGCTGCTGAAGGGAAGCGCGATGAAGCGCGCGGGCGCGGCACGCCTGCGCCGGAACCTCGCTATCGCGATCGGGAACACCGGCGGCGCGGAGGCCATCGAGGCGCTCGAGAGCCAGGACGACGCGACGGGCCGGGATCCGATCGTTGCCGAACACGTCACCTGGGCCATCGCAGAGATCGACGCCAGGAAAGCCGGCGTACGCGCTTCGAGCCCGGAGCTGGCGCGATGAGTCGGATACGCCTTCGTTCGGGAGCGGCACGGTTTGGAGATCTGAAGAGAGCCGCCGGGCGGTCCGGCCGGGAGAGTTCGCCATGACCGACGCGTTTCAACCTACCCTGCTGCTCTCGATGCCGCAGCTCCAGGACCCGAACTTCGCCCGCACGGTCGTCCTGCTGTGCGACTACGTTCCGGAGGGAGCGTTCGGACTGGTGTTGAACCGGCCCACGGAGATGCCGGCGAGCAGCATGGTCAAGCTCGAGCCGCCCGTCGTCGGGGGCAACAGCCTGCCGCTGTGCATCGGTGGACCTGTCGAGCCAGAGCGCGGCTGGATTCTGCTTGCAGACGAGCCCGAGGAGCAGGAGTACCGCCGGATTCGTGAAGGGCTGTACCTGTCCACATCGCCGTCGCTGCTGCGCCGCGTCCTGCTGGCATCGCCGCCGCCCCGCGCGCGGGTGCTGGCCGGTTATGCGGGATGGGGGCCCGGGCAGCTCGACCAGGAGCTCGCGCAGTCGTCGTGGCTCATGGGCGACGTGGATCTCGATCTGGTCTTCGACGTCGATCCGATGCAGATGTGGGACACCGCCATCCGCCGTCTGGGCGCCGACCCCTCGGCCCTGCAGACCAGCCATGGGGTGCATTGAGCGGCGCCGAGTGAGAGAGCGGGGTCAACACCCAATCTCCAACTCCCAACTCCCAAGGTACTCGGATGCGTGGGAGTTGGGAATTGGAAATTCGGAGCTGACACCCGCCTGCGTCCGTACTACTTCGACAGCACTTCCGCGAAGAAGTCGAGCGCCCGCTTGTCCTTCGACTGTGCGAGCCAGAACATTGCCTGCTTGCGCACCGCGGGGTTGGCGTGCGTGCGCGCCACCTCGATCAGCAGCGGAACGCCCTTGTCCGGCGGCAGCTGGCTGAGGGCGAAGACGGCCCGCTTCTTCACCTCGGTGTCGGGATCCTGCGCGATCCGCTCCGTGATGGCCGCGCTCGCCTGCGCGCCGGCTTTCTGACCCAGCCAGAAAATCGCCTCGCCTCGCGTCGCGGGGTCGGCGTGCGACCGTGCGATCCGGATGAGTGCCTCCACCCCGGCGTTGTCCCGAAGCTGGCCGAGGGCGAACACCGCCTTCTTCCGCACCTCGCTCGAGTCGTCTTTGTCGAGCGCCTCGAGGATGACCTTCTGCGCCCGGGAGTCCCCGTGCTGTGCGAGCCAGAAGACTGCCTCGCTCCGTATGCGTGGCTCCGGGTCCTGGCGGGCCAGGGTCGCCAGCACGTCGAACGCGTCAGGTTCCCGGCTCTGCGAGACGCCGAAGACCGCGCTTCTGCGCACGTCCATGCTCGGGTCGTCTCGCAGGACGCTGCGGAGCAGAGCCAGACCCCGCGCGCCGCGCGCGTTGCCGAGCCAGAAGGTCACCTTTTTTCGAACCGCCACGGGCTGGCTCGGAGCGATCATCCGTTCCAGGGAGGCATCCGCCGCCGTATCCGCGTGCAGTGCAATCGCCGAGACGGCGCCGTCGACGACGCGGCTGCCACGGTCCGCGCCGGCTGCCACGAACGATTCGAGCAGCGCGACGCTGTCCGCGGGCTGCACGTTCTCGAGCCACACGACGGGGCGTCCGCCCGCGTCCAGCTCGCAGTCGTTCGAGAAAACCCTGATCCGCTCGACTTGCCGCTCGACGACGCGGAAGAGGACCGAGAGTCGGCTGGAAGCCTCGAGCTGAACGGGGCCGGCGGCCGCCTGCGGCGGGGGCGCCGCGAGGTTGCGGTTGTCCGAGGGCTCGAGGCGGCAGCCCGCACAGCAGGCGCGTCCGTCGGAGACGATTGCGCTCCCGCTCACCTGGACCGATCCCGAGCTGAAGCAGCACATCGTCCGTTCGCCATCGACGGCCGGCGCGCTGTAGCCGATCCAGGTGACATCCGTCTGACTGGCCACGAGGTCGCGGAACGACGGGGCCAACGGCGAGCCAGCCGGCCGGGCCGTGACGCGGCCGTTGGTGATGCGCGGCGGCTGCGCCGACGCCTGGCCGGCGAGCGATGCCAGGAGCATGAACGAAACAGCACTGGCCGGGATTGGTCTGAACATCGATTCACTCCCGCTACTTCTTCAGCAGTTCCATCATGTAGTCGATCGCCACCTTGTCCTGCATCACCGAGAGCTTCTGGACGATCGCCTTTTTCAGCTCGATGTCCTGCTCCTTGCGGGCCAGCGCGACCAGCGCCGTGGCGTTGCCCTGGATGTGCAGGGCATTGATAACCGCCTTGCGGACGGCGGGATCCTTGTCGGTGCCATAGATCTCCACCAGTGCGTCTCCGGTCCTCTTGGAACCCAGGATGCCGAGATTCCGGATGGCCCGCAGCCGCAAGTCCGCGTTCTGCTCCGTCCTGGCCAGCTCCGTGAGCCGCGTCGCGTTGCCGCTGACGTGCATGGAGTCGAGGATCCGGCGCTTGACGTCGACCGACGTTTCCTTCTGGTACAGCTGCCAGAGTTCCTCCTGGGCGCCCATCGCGCCGAGTAGCCGGACCGCTTCGGCGCGCAGCTCCTCGTTCTGCTCGTTCCGGGCCACGTTCAGGATCCGGTCCTTCTCGCCCGCAGACATGAAGGCGCGAAGGATGCGCTTCTTCACCTCGATGTCGTTCGTCGCCGAATAGACCTCCGCAAGCGCGGCGCGGCTCTCCGGTCCGCCGTGAACCCCCAGATACTGGATAGCCCGGACCTGCAGCTCGGGCGTCGAGCTTCCTTTCGCGAGGCTGGTCAGCGCCTGGCGCGCCCGTGGCGAGTTGCTGAGCGCCAGCACGTAGAGCGCGCGGACCTTGATCCGCGGCGACGACGTGCCCTGAAGGAGCTGTTCCAGCATGGGGATCGCCTCTTCGGGCGCGCGGTGCTGGAGCGACTGGATCGCCATGAGCTTGAGATCTTCGTCGGCCTGGGCCTCCGGCCGGACGGGCTGGCCGGCGGCCGAGCGAACTTCGACTTCCAGCGCCCGTGCGTCCTTCAAGTAGCGGCTCTTCGGGTAGCCCTTGGTCAGCTCACCGATGGTTGCCAGCGCCTCGGCGCGCTGGCCCAGCCGGTTCTGCGCATAGGCTTTCCAATAGAGCGCCGCATCGACGCGGCTCCCCTTCATCTCGACGACCTGCGCGAACGCGTTCATCGCGCGGT
>DATIEW010000540.1:0-4014 GCA_035455585.1 Vicinamibacterales bacterium
CAGAAGCGAGAATACCTGCCGCGCATCGCGTCGGGCGATCTGCGCCTGCAGGCATTCGGCGTGAGCGAGCCCACCACCGGATCCGACACGACACAGCTCAGGACCACCGCGGTCCGGAAGGGTGACCGGTACATCGTCCGCGGCCAGAAGATCTGGATCTCGCGCGCCGAGCACTCGGACCTCCTGCTCCTCGTCGTGCGGACGACGCCGGCCGACAAAGTACAGAAGCGGACGGACGGCTTGTCGGTGCTGCTCGTCGACATGCGTCAGGCGGTCGGCAGCGGGCTGACGATCCGCCCGATCCGCACGATGATGAACCATGCGACCACAGAGCTGTTCTTCGACGATCTCGAGGTGCCGGTCGCAGCGCTGGTGGGCGAGGAGGGCAGCGGGTTCCGGTATCTGCTCGACGGACTGAACGCCGAGCGGATCCTGATAGCCGCCGAGTGCGTCGGTGACGGCCGCTGGTTCATCGAGCGCGCAGCCCGCTACGCCACCGATCGGGTGGTATTCGGACGGCCCATTGGCCAGAACCAGGGAGTGCAGTTTCCGATCGCGCGCGCGCACGTGAGCGTGGAGGCCGCCGACCTGATGCGCATCCGGGCGGCGGAGCTGTTCGATCGCGGCGAGCCCTGCGGCGCCGAAGCCAACATGGCAAAGCTGCTCGCGGCCGACGCCTCGTGGGAAGCGGCCAACGCGGCCGTGCAGACCTACGGCGGCTTCGGCTTCGCCGAAGACTACGACATCGAGCGCAAGTTCCGGGAGACGCGGCTCTACCAGGTGGCGCCGATCTCGACCAATCTGATCCTCACCTACGTCGCCGAGCGCGTCCTCGGCATGCCGAGGTCGTACTAGAGGAGCCAGGAGCCAGGAACTAGGAGCTAGGAGACAGGAGACAGGAGACGACGGGCCTCAGAAGGCGAGCGTCAGCTCTTCGCAACGGTGATGGAATGGCGGGGCCACTCGACGGCATAACGGTCGTTGCGCTCGAACAGGCTGTGGCGGCGCCCTTCGCGACGCGGCAGCTCGCCGATCTCGGCGCGCGGGTCATCAAAGTCGAGCGCCCGGACACGGGTGATTTTGCCAGGAGCTACGACGAGACCGTCAAGGGGTTGTCGAGCTACTTCGTCTGGCTCAACCGGACGAAGGAGTCGCTCACGCTGGACCTGAAACGGCCCGCTGCGGGCGAGGTGATGTCGAGACTCCTCGCGCGGGCCGACGTCTTCGTCGAGAACCTGGCACCAGGCGCAGCCTGCCGGCTGGGCCTCGACGCCACCGCGCTGACCGGGCGCCACCCGCGGTTGATCGTGTGCAGCATCTCGGGATACGGCTCGTCGGGTCCTTACGCGTCCAAGAAGGCGTACGACCTGCTCGTGCAGGGCGAGGTGGGCTTGATGTCGCTGACCGGCACCGAAGCCCACCCATCGAAAGCGGGGATCTCGGTGGCCGACATCGCGGCCGGCATGTACGCCTGCTCCGGGATTCTCGCGGCGCTGCTGGCCAGGGCCTCGAGCGGACGGGGATCGGCGCTCGAGGTGTCGCTTTTCGACGCGCTGGCGGAATGGGTGAGTGCACCCGCCTACTACGCGTCGTACGGCGGCGCGCCGCCGCGGCGCACGGGCGCGCACCACGCCTCGATCGCACCCTACGGACCGTATGAGACCCGCGAGGGCGGCCCGGTCTGCCTCGCGATACAGAACGCGCGCGAGTGGACGCGGTTCTGCTGTGATGTGCTCCACCGACCCGAGCTCGAGGATGACGGCCGGTTTCGAACGAATGGAGACCGCGTCCGCCATCGTCAGGCACTCGACGAGGCGATCGCGGCCGTGTTCGGTCGGCTCGCGGCGTCCGAGGCCGTCGCCAGGCTCGACGCGGCCGGGATTGCCAACGCGAGGCTCCGGTCGATCGCCGAGTTCGTCGAGCATCCGCAACTGGGATCGAGAGATCGCTGGCGCGAGATCGGTACCCCGGCCGGTCCGGTGCGCGCGCTCCTGCCGCCGCTCTCGATGCGCGGTGCGGCGCCCGTGCTGGGCGCCGTTCCGGCGCTCGGCCAGCACACCGAGGCGATTCTGGCCGATCTTGGATTCGACGCCGGCGTGATTGCGGCGTGGCGCAGGGAGGGGACGATCTGAATGGGCAACAGGACAGGCTGGACGGGTCGCGTCTACGAGGACTTCGAGATCGGCGACATCTACGAGCATCCGCTCGGCCGCACGATCACCCAGGCCGACAACGTCTGGTTCACCTGCGTGACGATGAACCCGAACCCGATTCACTTCGACGCGGAGTACGCGAGCCGCACGGAGTTCAAGCGTCCTCTCGTGAATTCCTGTTTCACGCTCGCGCTCGTGACCGGGCAGTCGGTGATCGACCTGACGGTCAACGCCGTCGCGAACCTGGGCTGGGACGAGGTGCGCATGCCCAACCCGCTCTTCGAAGGCGACACGGTGTACGCGAAGAGCGAGGTGCTCGACAAGCGGGAGTCGAAATCCCGTCCGAACGTGGGCATCGTGAAAGTGAAGACGACGGGCGTGAACCAGCACGGCGCGACCGTCATCGAGTTCACGAGGACGTTCATGATCTGGAAGCGGGGGCACGTTCCGCCGCAGCGCGCCCGACCGTAGAGAGAGCTGTGTCAACAGCCAACCGCCAACTCCCAACTCCCGAGGCGCTCACGCCCGTCCCCTCCGCATCAGCCCGATCGGCTCTTCGCGTTGCGCTCGGCCTTCTGGCGGCCGCAGGCCTCGGGGCGTATTGCGCCACGATGAGCGGCGATTTCAGCGTGTACTACCGGGCCGGATCGCTGGCCCTGCAGGGCGATCCGGATCTCTACCCGGCCGACGTGCGCGGCGCGGGTGTGCCGGTGCACTATTTTCGAGCGGCACCCGCCACGGCCTGGCTCTTCGCTCCCTTCGCCCTGCTGCCGTTCAGAGCCGCAGCGTTCCTCTTCTTCGCCCTCAAGGCCGCGGGCATCGCGGGCATCGTTGCCATCGCCTCGCACTCGATTGGCGCCGCCCGGATCATGCGCTGGCGCATCGGGCTGTGGGCGTTCGCCGCTGCGGGCGGCTACATGCTCGAAGAGATGCGCTATGGCAACGCGCACCTCCTCGTCCTGTTCGGCATCGTGCTGGCCCTGCATCTGGTTCGCGCGGGGCAGGTAGCGGTCCCGGCCATCCTGCTCGCCATATCGATCGCCATCAAACTGACGCCTGTGCTGGTGGTCTTCTATCTGGCCGTCGCAGGTCGAATGAAAGTCGCCGTTGCAACGGCGGCGATATTTCTCGCGCTGCTGCTGCTGCCCGCGCTGGTCTTCGGGTGGAAAAGCAACAACGCACTGCTGCGGGCGTACGCCTCCTCGGCGGTGCAGGTCGGAGAACAGCCGCGCAATCATTCTCTGAGGGGCGTCGTCTTCAGGTACACGACCTCGACGGCGTCCGACGGCGCCGCGTACCCGAGGGTCAATCTCCTCGAACTCTCCAGGGCACAGGCGACCGGCATCTGGATTGCGGCGGCGGCCATCCTCGGCGGAGCACTGATTGCCGCCGTACGCCAGGAATCCGGATCGACGACGGCGGGGCCCTTGAAAGAAGCGCTCGTCGTCATCGCGATGCTGCTGCTTCCGACGCACACGCAGCGCATACACTTCTCGGCGCTCTTCTATCCACTCTGCGTGCTGATGGCCGTCGTGGCCGTCAGCGCGGCCGGGCGGCAGCGATCCGCGATTCGATGGACGGTTGCGGTGTCGGCGCTCGCCGGCACAGTGCTGCCGCTCGTGCTGCCCGGCAGGCAGCTCTCCCTGGCGTACGAGATGGGGTCTCCCTACTTCTTCGTGACCCTGTGGCTGTTCGTCGTCGTGTCGTGGCTCATCTGGCACCCCGGGGACGCGTCGGCCAGCCCCTGCGGTTCCAGAGCTGAGAGCGTGTGTGAATGAATCGCCGACCGCTGGCCCGGATAATTCACGAACCGCCGGATCGACGAGGCCCCGTTCGCGAAGAAAACCGTTCCACACCCCAA
>DATIEW010000541.1:0-16453 GCA_035455585.1 Vicinamibacterales bacterium
TCATCATCGCCTACTGGTCCGTTCCCCTCCTCCTGGCCCTCACGCCGCCCGGATTCACGCTGACACAGGCGGTCCGGATGGATGGCACGGTCATGCTGGTCACGCTGGGTATCGCGGCAGTCACCGGACTGCTGTTCGGCCTCGCGCCGGCGCTGAGCCTGTCCCGGTACGACGTGGCCGAAGCATTCAAGGACGATGGCGCGAGGACGACGGCCGGCCGCGGAGCAGGGCTGCTCCGGCGGGCGCTGGTGATCGGAGAGGTCGTGCTGTGCACGGTCCTGCTGATCGGCGCCGGCCTTCTGATTCAGACCTTCGTCAGGCTGCGCGCGGTGGATCCCGGCTTCGATCCGCGCGGCGTGCTGAGGGCGCGGATGGCCATGCAGGGCGACCGCTACGCCAGCCCGCAGGATCTGAATCGGTTCTACGAGGACGGATTGGAGCGCATCCGGCGGATTCCCGGCGTCCGGTCCGCGGCCGTCGTCAACGGTCTGCCGATTGCCCGCGCGCTGAACCTGAACGTCGACATACTCGACTGGCCCGAGGAGGAGGGAGCCGAGCGGGTGCAGGACGCCCTCATCGACTGGCGCTACGCGACGACCGACTACTTCGAGACGATGGGGATTCCGGTCGTGGCGGGGCGGGGCTTCTCGGCGGCGGATCGCGCGGGCGCGCCGCCCGTTGCGGTCGTCAGCGAGGAGTTCGCCCGGCGCTTCTTCCAGGGCACGAGCGCGCTCGGCCGCCATGTCCGCGTGTTCGACCAGGATGGCGCCCTCCGGATTGTCGGTATCGTCAAGGATCTGAAGGAGGGCGGGCTGAAGGGCGAGACCATCCCGGTCATGTACGTGCCAGTCGCGCAAACGCACGCGGCGGCAATCAAAACGACGCATAGCTACTTTCAAGTCAACTGGGTTGTGCGCGCGGACAGCGCCGGAGCCGTGCTGGCCCGTCGGATCGAAGAGGAAATCCGCGCGCTGGATCCGCGGCAGCCGTTCTCCTCTTTCGCGACGATGAGCGAGGTGAAGGAGTCGGCCATGGCGGCCGAACGGTTCCAGATGACGCTGCTCGGCGCCTTTGCCGGAATCGGGCTCCTGCTCGCCGCCGCCGGAATCTACGGCCTGATCGCGTACTCGGTCGCGCAGCGCCGGCGTGAGTTCGGGATTCGCATCGCCCTCGGAGCGACCGGCGACCGGATCCTTCGCGACGTCGTCCGCTCCGGGGCGATGCTGAGCCTGATTGGCGTCGCGCTGGGCTGCCTCGCGGCATTCGCTCTCAGCCGCACGATCGAGGGGTTTGTCTGGGGCGTCAGCACGCTCGATCCCCTGACGTTCGGCGCCGTGGCGGCGTTGCTCGTCGCCGTCGCCGCGGTGGCCAGCTTCGTGCCCGCGCTGCGCGCGGTCCGGCTGAACGGCGTCAGCGCGCTGCTGAACCGGGGCTGAGGCCGATAAAACTCCCAACTTCCAACTCCCAACTCCCAAGGTACTCTCAAGCGACGACAGGGCCTGGGGATTACGGGTTGGAGTCTTTTTCCTGCCCGCGTTGGTCATCTTCGAGATCTGCGGGGTCTAACAGTTTTGAGGCATGAGTCATGAGCCGCGCCGCACAACGGCGGCGTGCACGACGCGCCTGCAAACCGGGGCCCCACGATACGTTCTGCCCATCGTGGGGTGGGACGGCGCGGCGCGGGCCGCCTTCGCTGGTCGCGTCGTGGTTCGTGGCGACGAGCTCCGGCGAGGTCTCGCCGGAGCGCTTCGCGCGTAGGCGGACAAGGCTGCGGCTCGGCGCGCCAAAGGCGCGATGGGGGGTCCGGCGGGGCGAAGCCCCCCAGTCCGGGGGCGCGCACGGCGCGCCCGCGAGCCGGGGCCCCCACGATGCGTTCTGTGCATCGTGGGGTGGGCCGGAGCGATGCGGGGCGTGGGGCCCCCGCGAGCTACCGAGCCGGGGTGTGGGGCGGACCCCACGTTAGCTTTGAGACGCGCGCTCGCGGTATTGATCGTTGCCGTGCTGCCGCCGATGGGAGCTGAGGCGGAGGGATGCACGTGCGCGGGCGCCGGACCGCCATGTGAGGCCTACTGGAAGGCCGGTGCGGTCTTCCTCGGGCGTGTTGAGTTGGTCGAGGCCACGCCGGCAACGCCATCGGCAGCCCCCGCGCGTCTCGTGCGGTTCACGGTGCTCGAAGCGTTCCGTGGCGTGCGCTCCAGCGAGGTCGAGATCTCGACGGGGCGTGGAGGCGCCGACTGCGGATACCGGTTCAGGCCAGGCGTCGAGTACGTCGTTTACGCCGTTCGGCGCGGGGACTCGCAGCGACTGGCTGTCAGCAGTTGCTCGCGCACGAGGCCGGCTGACGATGCGGCGGCAGATCTCTCATATGCGCGAGCGATTGCCTCGGGTGCGCAGCCAGCGGGGCGAGTAAGCGGTCAGGTCGTCCTGGCACGCCGGCGGCTCGATGGCGGCCGTGTTCCGCCGCCCAGACCGCTGAAGGGAATCACCGTTGCGCTCGACGGCGGCGGCAGGACGCTCCGGGCGTCCTCGGATTCGTTCGGCGCCTTCGAGTTCGATGATCTTGCAGCCGGCAGCTACACCGTAGACGTCGAGCTGCCAGACGGGTATTACGTCGTCGACTGCCCACGCCAGATACAGCTCCCTGATGAGCGCGGCTGTCTGGATGTCGGGATCGCCGCATACGATGACGGCCGGGTGACCGGTCGTGTGGTGGATGAGCGCAGCCGTCCGATTGCCGGCTTGACCGTCGATCTCACTCTCGCAGGCCGGCTGAACGCACGAGCGGCGCGAATGCAGACTGTCACGCGGGCGGACGGGAGCTACCAGTTCTCCAGGGTGCCGCCCGGGCGATACGTGATCGGCATCAACACACAGAGTACCGCGACCGCCTCCGAGCCGCGGGTCTTCCATCCCGGTGTCCGGTACCTCGCTGCCGCGACCGTCGTCAGCCTGGCCGGCGGCGAACGGCGCACGCTTTCCGATCTCGTCATGCCCGCGGGCGTCCAGTTCGTTGCGATCGCTGGCATCGTTCTGGATCCGGACGGATACTTCGCAGCTGACGCCCGCGTGTTCCTCGCTGGTCCTGACTCGGGCGATCCCGTACTGGCCAGTCCTGTCGTGACGGATGGTTCCGGCCGCTTCACGATCGCGGCACCGGCAGGCCGTGAGTACCGCGTGTTCGCGGAACGGACGCGTCCCGGCGGGCCGGGCTCGCACGTCGATTCGAGCGATCCGGTGCGGATTCGGGCTGTCCGCGATGCGCTGCCGCTGAGGTTGGCGCTCGAGCTGCGATATTGATGGGGTTCCTTCGCGAAGTTCATTCACGAAGGTTCATTCACGGGATTCGGGGAAGGAGGTTGGGGGGGGGAGATGTTCCCACGCGTGTGGGCGGGATCCGCACACGATGTTCCTCGTGCGTCGATGATACGCAGGATTTCCCCGTCGTAGGTTTCGTAGATCCCGGCCAGACACCCGCACGGGAGAAGCCTGCTGGACAGCCCTCGTAGAATGCGCATGTCTTTTCTCTTAGACACCAGAACGTGCGCGGCTGTAAAACCGGACGGAAGAGGTCCGAAACCTCCGTGTAGGAACTTCCCGTGAAGGAACCTCCGTGAGTGAGCCCGTGAAGATCGTCACATGGAACGTCAACGGAATCCGCGCCAGGCAGGCGCAGGTGCAGGAGCTTGTCCAGCGAGAGCGTCCTGATGTGCTGTGCCTCCAGGAGATCAAGGCCTCCGGCGACCATGTTCCGGCGGCGCTCTGCGAGATGGAAGGCTACTGGTGCTACTGGCACGGATTTAAGGGCTATTCCGGCGTGGCGCTGCACGTCGATCGCCAGCGTTCACCCGAGCGGCCCCAGTTCAGTCACCCTCCATTCGATTACGAGAACCGGATCGTCACCGTGCGGATCGACGGCCTGACGATCGCATCGGTATACGTGCCGAACGGCGGCAAGGACTTTCCTGCCAAGATGCAGTTCCTCGCGGCGCTCGAGCAGTACGCTGCAGAACACGAGCAGAAGCAGGAGCCACTTGTGATTTGCGGTGACCTGAACATCGCAAGGACGGAGATGGACGTGCATCCCAAGGAGCGGAAGCCTCGGGCGATTGGCCAGCTTCCCGAGGAGCGCACGCAGCTCGAGCGGATCATCGCGCACGACCTCGTGGACGTGGGCCGCGCGCTCGATCCCGACAACGATCAGCTGTTCACCTGGTGGGCGCCGTGGCGGAACCTGCGCCAGCGGAACATCGGCTGGCGCCTCGATTACGTGCTCGCGAGCCGGCGGCTGTTCGACGGGGTGCAGAGCTGCGCCGTCCATCGTGATTTCGGTACGAGCGACCATGCGCCGGTCATTGCGAGCTTCGTGTGGATTTCAACAGGAGATCAGGAGATCAGGAGGAAGACAACAGGAGATTAGGAGATCAGGAGATTGGTAGATCAGGAACCGGAGATCAGGAGATCAGGAGATCAGGAGATCAGGAGATTAGGAGACAGGAGACCTATCACGCCTGCGCGGTGATCCGCGGGCGTCGCGGCTCCTGGTATGGCGCTCCGCTGCTGCGGCTTCTCCCACTTGACATCTTGTCCTAAATACTAAATAGTTAGTATTCGCACGGGGGCGGCCCCTGACTGGCGACTGTGACTGGCGACTGTGACTGCCGACTGCCGACCGACGACTGACGACTGTGTCATGCGCACACCCCATCCCACTTTGACCCCCCAGGAGCTGGCCATCATGAAGGTGGTCTGGAAGCTCGACAGGGCGACCGTCCGGGACGTCTACGAGACGCTCCGCCAGAAGCGCCCCATCGCCTACACGACGGTGATGACGATGATGAAGATCCTGACGGAGAAGGGGTATCTGAAGAAGAGCCGCGTCGAGCGCGCGTATGTGTACCGGCCCGCGAAGCCGCGGCAGCAGGTCGTCGGGCAGATGGTCAGGGATTTCGTGGATCGGGTGTTCGACGGGGCAGCCGGTGGCCTGCTGGTGCACCTGGCCAGGGACGGCCGGCTGTCGCAGGACGAGCGGCAGAGCATCCGCCGCATCATCGAGGAGATGGACGAATGACCGACGTGGCCACTCTCTCGAACGTATTGGCCTGGAGCGTGCAGGTCGGCCTGCTCACCGCGGCAGCAGCCGTGATGGCGAGCCTGCTTCACATCGACGCGCCGGCCGTCCGCTACGCCTGGTGGCGGATCGTGCTCGTGCTGTGCCTGTCGCTTCCCCTCGTCCAGCCCTGGCAGCCTGCGGTCGTCCTTCCGTTCGAGCAGGCTCCAGCCGAGTTTGCGCCGCCGGTGGCCGACACCGGCATTCCGAGCGCCGGCCCGTCGTCTCCGTCGCGGTCTCTCCTCCCGGCCGCGGCGCTGAGGCACTGGCCGGCGCTCGTCGGCGCCGCGCTCGTTGCGGGCGCTCTCGCGCGGCTCGCGTGGATGGCTGCAGGGCTCGTACGGCTTCGGCGGCTGCGCCGCGCAGGCGACCGGGCGGCCGCGTGCGAAGCCCACGACGAGCTGCAGGCCCTCATCGAGGCGGGCGCCGAGATCCGTTACGTCGCGACGCTCGGTCAGCCGGTCACGTTCGGCCTGCTGCGGCCGGTCGTACTGTTGCCGCGAAAACTCGAATCTATGCCGCCAGCGGTCCAGCGGGCCGTGCTCGCGCACGAGCTGTGGCACGTCCGGCGGCGGGACTGGGTCTGGGGGCTGGGTGAGGAGTGCGTCCGGGCCGTGCTCTGGTTCCACCCGGCCATCTGGTATCTGGTGTCGCGCGTGCAGGCCGCCCGCGAGGAGGTCGTCGACGAGCTGTCGATCTTGCTGACCAACGCGCGGCGCAGCTATCTGGAGGCGCTGCTGGCCTTTGCCGACGAACCTACGCTGTTTCCGGCGGCGCCGTTCGCGCGCCGCCGCCGCCTGTTCAACCGCATGCTGCTCGTATCGAAGGAGGCCGTCATGTCATCGAGAAGAATCATCGCGTCGAGCGCCGCCATGGCCGGCGCGTTGCTGATGGCGGCATGGTACGCGTCAGCGGCGTTTCCACTGATAGCGACGTCGGACAGCGGGGGCACGCTCGGTGTCGCCGCACTGTCCAACCAGGCGGTCGATTCGCTGGAGGGTCAGCCTCCACGCGATCCCAGGCCCGGCCAGCCGCGCCCCCCGACGTCGCAGGAGGCCGAACTGCGGAGTGCGGCAGAGGCCGATCCGTCCAACGTGCAGAACTGGCTCCAGCTCGGCAAGCTGCAGGAGCAGCGCAACGCGCTGGAGGAGGCGGAAGCGAGCTTCACGGCGGCGCTCCGCGCGGCGCACGACACGCCGGCCGCCAAAGAAGTACTGGCGGCCGTGACCAGGTTCTTCCAGCGGACGGGCCAGTTCGACAAGGCCGTGGCGATGCTCGAAGACGCGGCCGCGAGGGATCCCAGCAATCCGACAGGCCATCAGCTCGTCGCGACGTTCTACTGGGAGAAGGCCTATAAGGACACCTCTTTGACGCCGACGGAAAAGCTGACGTACATCCAGGCTGGAATCGACGCGACCGACCGGGCGCTGACCTACAAGCCCGACTACGTCGAAGCACTGACATACAAGAACATCCTGCTCCGGATGCAAGCGAACCTGGAGACGGACCAGGGACGGAGGCAGCAGTTGATAGCCGAGGCCGACGCGCTTCGGAATCGCGCGATCGAGCTGAACAAGGCGAGCGGCAAGGCCGGCCCGGGCGATGCCCAGGGCTCCCCTCGACCGCCGGTCGAACAATACGAAGTCGACGGCCAGGCGCCGGTGCGGGTCGGCGGAAACGTCAAGCCGCCCCTGAAGATCCGGGACGTCAGACCGGTCTATCCGGCCGAAGCAAGGGATGAAGGCGTCCAGGGGGTGGTCATCATCGAGGCCGTGCTGGACACGTCCGGCGGCGTCAGGGAGGCGAAGGTTCTGCGCTCGATTCCGCTTCTCGATCAGGCCGCGCTCGACGCGGTGCACCAGTGGCAGTTCACGCCCACCTTGCTGAACGGCGTGGCGGTGCCCGTGATCATGACCGTGACGGTCAACTTCACACTCCAATAGCCTTATCTCCCCACGCTGGATGCCGGCGAGCCGGCATCCAGCCTTTGCGCCGCCGATTCCTGACAAATCTGCGCTGGAGCCCAGGCGTTTCCTTCAGGCTGCGGGCTCAACCGGTCCCAACATGACGCCCGTCATATGAAGAGCGTCGCCGGCCTGGTACGGTGGCGGATCAGGACGAGGGAGGCCATATGACCGCAACCACCGCCACGACTATCCGCGACATCGTCGCCGACGATTTCCGCGCCGCCGCCGTGTTCGAGCGCCGCGGCATCGACTTCTGCTGCCGGGGAGATCGCTCCGTCGAGGAAGCCTGCCGCGAGAGCGGTTTGGACCCGGCCGGGGTGATGGAGGAGCTTGACGCAGCCTGCGCCGCCGATCAACCCGGAGCTCCGAGGTTTTCCGCCTGGGACCCCCCCGCGCTCGTGAGCTACATCGTTGCCAATCACCATACGTACGTGCGGGAGGCCATTGCGACGCTGACCGCGCACACAGCGAAGATCGCAACCGTCCACGGCGAGCGGCATCCGGAGCTGCTCGAGATAGCGCGAATCTTCGAGAGCGTGGCCGAGGAGATGACCTCGCACATGTTCAAGGAGGAGCAGATCCTCTTCCCGTTCATCATCGCAATGGACGCCGCGCAACAGCAGGGACGGCCGTCACCGCAGGCGCCGTTCGGGACGGTTGGCAACCCCATCCAGATGATGGAGATGGAGCACGAGTCGGCGGGCGGCGCGATGGCGCGCATCCGCGAGCTGACCGGCGGGTATGCACCACCCGACGACGCCTGTGCGACCTACCGCGTCTGTCTCCAGGAGCTGCAGGCCTTCGAGGTGGATCTGCACACGCACGTGCACCTCGAGAACAACATCCTGTTTCCGAAGGCGGTCCGGCTCGAGAACGGTCTGCTCTGATCAGACGGGCTGCTGCAAGAGGGCGTCCTGAGAGACAAGGCCAGTGGGCGATGGCAAGACAGCCGCTCTTGCCCACTTGCCCATTGCCCATTGCCCATTGCCCATTGCCCTTTGCCCATCGCCCATTTGCCCTCTTCAGCATCCTGCCCCCCCGTATGACGTGCGTCATACGAGCGCCTCGGCCCGCGGACTAACCTGACCAGGGAGACGAGGCGGCATGAGGACGAAACCCGAGGGGGTGGCGCCGGTCACATTCTACAAGTCGACCCCGCTTGCCTCTTCACCGGGCGGCGCTCTCAGGTCCCTCGCACCCGCCCAGCCATGCGTCCGTTCGAAGAAGCCCTACACACGGCGGACCGTCGACAACTCCCAGCGGATCCGGAGCGCGGTGCAGATTGCGTTCGGGGCGGTTGCCGTGGTGGTCGGGGTTCAGTTCTACTTCTGGGTCCGCTACTACGAGACGCAGGGGCAGGCGTGGAAGATCAGCCGTCCCCCCGGTGTCGAGGCGTGGCTGCCGATCGCCTCGCTGATGAACCTCAAGGACTTCCTGCTGACCGGCACGATCGCCGAGGTGCACCCGGCCGGCATGTTCATGCTGGTCGCGTTCGTGGCGATCTCGTGGGTGTACCGCAAGTCGTTCTGCAGCTGGATCTGTCCCGTCGGAACGCTCTCGGAGTGGCTCTGGAAGGGCGGTGAGGCGACGTTCGGCCGGAACCTCGCGCTGCCACGATGGTTCGACGTGCCCCTGCGATCGCTCAAGTACATCCTCTTCGCGCTCTTCGCTTACGTCGTCGTGACGATGCCGGTGCCGGAGATTCGAGCGTTTCTGAACAGCCCGTACGGGCTCATGGCCGACGTCAAGATGCTCGACTTCTTCCGCCGCATGGGTCAGACGACGGCCGCCGTCCTGGCGCTGCTCCTGATCCTGTCGGTCGTCGTGAAGAACTTCTGGTGCCGGTACCTGTGTCCGTACGGCGCGCTGACCGGCCTCGTTGCACTCGCGAGCCCGACGCGGATCCGGCGGAATCCGGTGGCCTGCATCGACTGCGCAAAATGCGCCAAGGCGTGTCCGGCTGGATTGCCCGTCGACACGGCGCTCTCGATCCGCTCCGCGGAATGCACGGCGTGCATGTCGTGCGTGTCGGTCTGTCCCGCGGTGGGCGCGCTCGACCTCCGGACGGGACTCGGCCGGCATGTCGCGGTGCCGCCGTGGGCGCTCGCGACGGCCATCGGCATCATCTTCCTCGGCATCGCGGGCTACGCGCGGCTGGCCGGGCACTGGCACACGTCAATCCCGGAGGAGACCCTCTTCGAGCTGATCCCTCGCGCCGGCGAGTTCGCGCACCCGCGCTGATCTCGACCGCGAGGAGCATCTTCCTTCCTTTTCCTTCTTCCTTCTCCCTTCTTCCTTGTTCCCCGTGCATGCCGTTTTCGTATTCCCGCTTACAGAAGTGGCGGTACACCAGCCGGCCGGATGGCTCCAATCGCCGGACCGCCTGCGGCGTGGTCCTTGCTCATCCCGCGTCAGACCCGCCATGTCAGACAGCGACAGCTTTGGCCCCTGGCTCCGGAGCGAACGGGAGCGGCGCGGCCTTTCACTGGAAACAATCGCGGTGGTCACCAAGGTCGGCGCGGATCTGTGGGACGGCCTCGAGCGCAACGATTTCTCCCGGTGGCCCTCCGGGATATTCGCGCGCGCGTTCGTTCGCGACTATGCCAGGGCCGTCGGGCTCGACGCCGACGAGGTGGTGAACGAGTTCTGCCGTCTGTTCCCGATCGGCGACAGGCGGGCGAACCGGATCATCGAGGGAAAGGCTCAGCTCCTCGGCCACAAGCTGATGTATTCGGAGCCTGGCGCGCTTCCGCCCGAGGGCGATCGGCGCGCGCGTCCCGTCCAGCAGCCGCCAGAGGATCGCCTCACGCACCTCGTGCCGGGAGCCCTGGCGGCCGCAATCGACGTGTTCTCCACGCTTGGCGTTGCCGGCAGTCTGTCGATGACCTTCGGTATCGGCTTCTGGGCATGCGCCGGCGTCATCTCCCTGATGTACTACACGGTCGCGACGGTCATGCACCTCCGGACGCCTGGCGTTCGCGTGGTCAAGGCGCTCCGCCATCGCGTGCCGGCGCTGTTCGCCATTCAGGATCGCTGGCGCGCGGCTGCCTGAAGAGAGTGAGCCGTGTCAACACCCAATTCCCAACTCCCAACTCCCAAGCTTCCCGTGCTTGGGAGTTGGAAGTTTGGAGGTTGACACCGCCTGTTTCAGCGCCAACTCGCAACGCCCAAGCCCCCACGTCCGTCTTCTCCGGGAGCCTTGGGAGTTGGGAGTTGGGAGTTGGAAGTTGGGAGTTGACACTGCCTGCTTTTCAGAGGCAGACCAGACGCGCCGTGCCGGTGTCTAACCTGAATACGCGGGTATCTGCGGCCCGCCGACGCGTGGGACACTTATTCCTGCCTTGTGCCTTGACCCTTCAGGCTGCGCGTTCTTCCGTAGCCTTCTGGTGAGCATGTCACCATGACACGAATCTCCCGTTTCTGTACTGTTGCTCTGCCGTTGGCCGGCCTGCTTGGGGCGTTCATGCCCGCGTCGGCACAGACGCTGGCGGGCGCGCAACCTGCCGCGCTCACCGTCGTCAGCGCCGGCCCGACCGGCGAAGTCGCGAGCCTGGCAGAGGCGAACGAAATCCGGGTCGTCTTCTCGGAGCCGATGGTGACGCTCGGACGGATCCCGACGCCGGTCCGGGCGCCGTTCTTCAAGGTCTCTCCCGACATTGCCGGGACGTTCCGGTGGTCGGGTTCGACAATCCTCGTCTTCACGCCCGACCCGGCGCGTCCGCTGCCGTTCGCGACGCGGTATGACATCACCCTCGAGACGACGGCGGCAGCGGTGAGCGGGCGCAGGCTGGCGCAGCCCTACACGTTCAGCTTCGTCACGCCGACCGTCAGACTGCTGCAGACGAACTGGTATCGGCGCGGCGGCAGCGCGGAGGCACCGGTCGTCGCGCTGCTGCGATTCAACCAGCGGGTGCGCGAGGAGGACGTGGCGGCGCATCTCCGGGCCGCGTTCGAACCGCACGCATGGAGCGAGCCCGCGCTTTCCGAGGACGCAGCCGCCCGGATGAACGCGGCCGATCCCACGTCGGTCGCGCGGTTCCGCGCCAAGGCCGCCGCGACACGCGCCGTGGCGCAGGCGCGAGGGCCCGTCGAGTTCCGTCTCACCCGCGACTGGGATACCAAGGTGTTTCCGCCTGGTCCCGACCTGGTGGTACTGGAGAGCGTGACTGCCATTCCATCCGAGAGCTGGATCCGCCTGACGCTCGACGAACGCCTGCCGTCGCCGGCGGGCAACGCCGTTCCCGGAAAGCAGCAGAACTACACCGTCCAGGTCGAACGGGCGTTTTTCATCGACGGGTTCGACTGCCGGCTGCAATGCGACCCGGATCGGCGCAACCCGATCGAGCTGCGGGGCGAGGTGCGGGTGTCGGACTTTGCGGCTGCGATCGGGGTGAATGACGTGACAGCGTCCGCGGCACCGCAGGAGGTCAGCAGGCCGGCGACTCCGCGGGCGAGACAGCCGTACGACCTGAACGAGATGGACGTGTCGCGCTACCTGACGATCGAGGACGCGGGTTTCGAGAGTCAGCCTCCGGCCCGCACGTACGCGGTGACGGTCAGCCGCGATCTGCGCTCGATCGACGGCCAGGTTCTCGGCTACACGTGGGTGGGCACCGCCGCGAACTGGCACCAGCGCGCGTTCACGAGCTTCGGCGACGGCCACGGCGTGTGGGAAACAGGCGGCGGCGCCGTGCTGCCCTTCTACGCGCGCAATCTCCAGAACGTCCGGCAATGGGCCGCACCGATCGCTCCGGGCGAGCTGATGCCCACGCTGCTGAAGCTCCAGCCGCGATTCAACCTGACGCCGGAGGGCGACGGGATCGAGCGCCGACTGGGGGGCGCCCCCGACCGCATCCAGTCCCACGGACTGGACATGTCCGGCGCGCTCGGCGGTGCGGCAACCGGGCTCGTGTGGGCGGCGGTCGGTGAAGGCGAGCCGATCGAGGAGTCGCGGCCGTACGGCAAGGCGCGGGTGCGCGCTTCCGTCGTGCAGATCACCAACCTCGGCATCACGGTCAAGGACAGCCCCCAGAACACGCTCGTCTTCGTGACGCGCCTCGACACGGGCGCTCCCGTGGAGGGCGCGAAGGTGTCGATCGTCCGGCTGGACAACAAGGTGTTCTGGACGGGAACGACGGGCGCCGACGGCGTGGCGATCGCGCCCGACACGCCGCTCCGGCCCGACGGCGAGTGGTGGCGCTTCGCGTTCGTGCTGACGGCAGAGAAGGACGGCGACGTCGCCTACGCCGGCAGCGACTGGCACGAGGGCGTGAATCCGTGGGACTTCGGGATGCGCCTCGATCTGCGGGAATCGCCCGGGCTCCTGCGCGGGTCCGTCTTCAGCGACCGCGGCGTGTACCGGCTCGGCGAAGAGGTGCACATCAAGGCCATCCTGCGCCACAACACGGCGGCAGGCATCCGGCTGCTCGCCGAGGGCACGCCCGTATTCGCATCGCTTCGGGACAGCCAGGATCGGGCCGTGGACGAACGGACGGTCAAGGTCGGCGCGTGGAGCAGCGCCGAATGGAAGGTGATGCTGCCGGCCGACGGCGCGCTCGGGCATTACTCGCTCCGGGTCATGCTCGAGAGCGACAGGCCGAAGCCGAAGGCGCCGGAAGATCTGAAGCCGGGACAGACCCCCGGACCCCGGACGGACAGACAAGTGCCCTACACGAGGGTCGTGAACGGCTCGTTCCTGGTCGCGGCCTACCGGCGTCCGGACTTCCGGGTGGACGTGACGCTCACCGGTGCCCAGCCCATTGCCGGCGGGGAGTTGCGGGGGCAGATCACCGCGCGCTACCTGTTCGGCGCGCAGATGGGAGCGCGGCCGCTGCGATGGAGCTATACCAGCTCGCCCGTCTACGGCGCGCCCGCGGCCGTCCGCGAGGCGTTCCCGGAGGACCGCTGGCACTTCGTCGGATGGTCGGACCGGGCGGTGCCCGAATCGGGCGAGATCCGGCGTGACGAGACGAAGCTCGACACCTCCGGCGCGCGGAGCCTGACACTTCAGACAAGGCTCGACGCAGGCCTTCCGTATTCGTACACCCTCGAGGGTGACGTCGAGGACGTCTCGCGCCAGCGTATCGCGAACCGTGCAAGCGTGACGGTGCACCCGGCGCCGTGGTACGTAGGCATCCGCCGGCCCTCGTACTTCATAGACCAGCGAGCAGGTCTCTCGACGGAGGTCGTCACGGTCACACCGGAAGGCAAGGCGGCGGGCGGCGTGCCCGTGACCGTCACGCTGACTCAGGTACAGTGGCTGAGCGTCCGCCGCGCGGAAGGGAACGGCTTCTACACCTGGGACACGGAGCGCAAGGAGATTCCCTCCGGCACTTGGTCGGTCACGACGGCCGAAGAGCCCGTGCCGCTCGATATTCCAATCCCCAATGGCGGCTACTTCCTGCTCGAGGCAACGGCGCGCGAGGAGGGGGGCCGCTACGCCGTGACACGGACGTCGTTCTACGCGCTCGGCGACGGCTACACCGCGTGGGCGCGGTTCGACCACAACCGGATCGAGCTGGTGCCTGAGCGCCGTACCTACAAGCCGGGCGAGACGGCGCGGATCATGATCCAGTCGCCGTGGGAGCAGGCCACGGCGCTCGTCACGACCGAGCGCGAGGGCATCCGCTCCCATCGTCAGTTCACCCTGACGTCCACGCAGCAGTCGATCACCGTTCCAATCACCGAGCAGGACATTCCGAACCTGTACGTCTCCGTGCTGCTCGTGAAGGGGCGGACGCGGGTGGAAAGGCCGGCGGAATCCCCCGCGACCGGTGGACCGTACGCGATCGAAGACCCGAGCGATCCGGGCAAGCCAGCCTTCCGTCTCGGCTACGTCGAGCTGAAGGTGGAAGACGCCTCCAAGAGGCTGACCGTCGCCGTGGCGGCCAACAGAGACGAGTACCGGCCCGCCAACACCGCGAAGGTCACCCTCTCGGTGAAGGACCGCGACGGCCGCGGCACGCGCAGCGAGGTCACGCTCTGGGCGGTGGACTACGGGGTGCTGTCGCTGACGGCGTATCGCACGCCGGATGTGCTGGGCAGCGTCTACGTCAACAAGGCGCTGCAGGTGCTGACGTCCGACAGCCGCCAGCGCATCATCAGCCGGCGCGTGCTGACGCCCAAGGGTGAGACAGATGGAGGAGGCGGCGGCGGGGACGCCGGCGCGGGGACGCTGCGCCGCGATTTCCGCGTGCTGGCCTTCTGGCTGGGATCGGTGATCACCGACACGAACGGGGCGGCCTCCGTCGACGTCAAGCTGCCCGAATCGCTGACCACCTATCGAATCATGGCGGTCGCGGCGGACCGCAGCTCGCGGTTCGGCTCGGGCGAGGCGGAAGTGCGCATCAACAAGCCGCTGACGCTCGCGCCCGCGTTCCCGCGCTTCCTCGCCGTCGGCGACACCGCCCACTTCGGGGCCGTCGTCACGAGCCAGCTGCCCACGCCAGGTCCGGCGACGGTCACAATCAGGAGCCTGGATCCGGACGTGCTCGAGTTCACCTCCGCCACGGAGCGGGTGCTGCAGGTCGCAGCGAACGGGTCGGTCGAAGCGCGGTTCGACGCGGCCGGCCGGCGCATCGGGCGCGCGCGCGTTCAGATGTCCGTGAAGCTCGGCCGGGAGACCGACGCTTTCGAGGACATGATTCCGGTCGAGGTGCTCGTCTCTCCCGAGACCGTCGCCGCCTATGGCGAGGCCGTGGAAGGGTCGCCGTCGGCCACCGAGACGTTGACGATCCCCAAGGGTGTCGATCCCGGTTTCGGCGGCCTTCACGTCGAGATGTCGTCCACGGCGATGGTCGGGCTTGGCGAGGGTGCCCGCTATCTCGTCGAGTACCCCTACGGCTGTGCCGAGCAACGGGCCTCGCGCACGATCGCGCTGCTGCTGGCAGCGGACCTGGGCGATGCGTTCTCACTCCCCGGCGTGGACACGGCGAAGATGCGTCCGGCCGTCCAGCAGAGCCTGAAAGAGCTGGAGAAGTTCCAATGCCCGAACGGAGGCTTCGCGTACTGGCCGGGCAGGTGCCAGTCCGTGTCGGCCTACCTGACGAGCTACATCCTCCACGTCCTCGGAACCGCGGTGAACATGAAGTACGAGGTCAGTGCAGACGTCCGGCGCCGAGGTTATGACTATCTCGAGGGTCAGCTCGGCGGGCGTCCGCCGGTGAACGAGGGCTGGTGGCCGTCGTACACGGCCTGGCAGGCGTTTGCCGTGAAGGTCCTCGTGGATGGCGGCCGCAACCAGGACTCGAACCTCAACCGTCTGTACGGATACCGCGACCGGATGCCGGTCTTCGCGCTCGCCTACCTCCACGACGCGCTCCTCGCACGGAAAGGCCCCGCTCCGGCCGACAGCGCGCCGCGGCTGGCGGACCTCCAGCGACGCATGGCCAACGCGATCCTGCCGGAAGGCGGCAGCGCGCACGTCGAGGAGCTGAGCGATCCGTACCTGCTCTGGTTCTGGAATTCAAACATCCGCTCGACGGCCATCGTTCTGAACACGCTCGTTCGGGCGGGCGTTGCGGACACGCCGATCCGGCAGATGGTCCGATGGATGATGGCGGCGCGCCGGGACGGCCGGTGGGGCAACACGCAGGAGAACGCGCACGCGATGGAGGCGCTGGTTGCCTACTACCGGAAGTTCGAAAGCACGGCGCCGGACTTCCGTGCGGTGGTCTCGCTCGGCGCCGAGGAGCTCGCACGCGAGCAGTTCACGGGACGCTCGACGGAATCGGTGTCGCGCGAGGTCCCGATGCCGAGGGTGCTGGCGACGGCGGAGCCGGGCAGTTCGAAGGCGCTGACGTTCGGGCGCGAAGGGTCCGGAACGCTCTTCTACACCGCGAGGCTGCGGTATGCGTCCGATCAGCTGTTCCACGACGGCCTCGACAGCGGGATTAACATCGAGCGCACGTATTCGCCGTTTGCCGAAAGCGAACAGCGCCCGCCGTCGATCTCGTACGCGGCCGGCGACCTCGTCAGGGTGACGCTCAGGTTCCACCTGACGAAGGAGCGGAGGTACGTCGCCGTCACCGACCCGCTGCCGGCGGGCTTCGAGGCGGTCGAGTCGTGGTTCGCGACGACCGCGGCCTCGCTTGCCGCCCGGCAGGACGATCAGGGTGAGGCAGGCGAGGACTGGACTTCGTGGTGGCGGCGCGGGGGGTTCGATCACGTCGAGCGCCACAACGATCGGATCCAGCTCTATGCCACGCGCTTGAGCGAGGGGACGCACGAGTTCACCTACATCGTGCGTGCCACCACGGCCGGCACGTTCCGCACGGCGCCCGCCCGTGCCGAGGAGATGTACGAGCCGGAGGTCTTCGGGCGGACGGCGACGGCGGTGATCGAGGTGAGACGGTGAGACTTCTATCTCTGAAGTCTTGAG
>DATIEW010000542.1:0-2587 GCA_035455585.1 Vicinamibacterales bacterium
GCCCTCGATCTGCACCGTGGTAGGGCCGTCCACGGCGCGGCGGCATGCGGGAGGAACCGCCTCGAGCAAGGCCGCCGCCGGCCACCTCGAGGCTGCAAGCCAGAGAGCCGAGGTCATGACAGAAAAGGGTAATAAAGTTCCGTTCGCGTCGCAGTCGTGCGCGTGAAGTCGGCGCCGCGCTTCACGACGACGAGCGGCATCCGGCTTGCACCCCCTCGCGCGCCAAGTTGCTCACCAGCGACAAGGAAGGAGCGTCCATGGCAACCTTCGGAAAGTGTGTTTGGGACGGTTGCACTCGCCACGCGGAGAAGGAATCGACCGGCGCGTGCCGCTCGCACCACGTGGCGCTGCGCGACGCCCGCTGTCAGAAGTGCCAGGGCCGACTTGCGAGCCGGGTCGAGCTGGACCATCGCACCTGTCGTCGCTGCGTGACGGTTCGCGCCGCCTGACGCCCGGCATCGCCGGCGCTCCCCGACCGCGAGGTTGCGGCGCTCGCGCCCACGATCCCTTCGAGAGCCGCCGACGCCCGGTGACGTCGTACAGGAGTTTCACCGGGCAGCGCGCCGTGGATGGGAACTGCCATCGGTACGCGCTCGATCCGAAGAGAGGGATCGTAGAAGTCGGGGGCCGCGAGCGAAACGTCGGTGTTCCGCCCGCGGCGTCCCCTTCGCATGTGTGCGCGGCGCAACGGCCGCGCGCTCCAGCATACGCCGGAGCTATTCAATACATCTCGGCGCCGGTCGTGCCGCTAGCAGGCCCGCCTCGGCGCAACTCTCAGGTCCGGCGGCGTAGTCTCCATTCGCACCCCCAAGGTATGCAGTGTGCGTCCGACGGGAGGGATCCACGTCCCGTCGGCTCCTGTCTACGCCCACCCGGACACCAGGTCAAGCGCGCGTTTTGGCCATGCGTGCCCGGATTCACGAGCCCCTCAGGCGCGGATCCAGCACGTCGCGGAGGGCATCGCCGAGCATGTTGAAGCCGAAGACGACCAGCGAGATGGCCACGCCGGGCCAGATCGCGATCCACGGCGCGGTGTACATGTACGTGCGGCCCGAGCCCGACAGCATGGAGCCCCACGAGGGATGGGGCGGCGGGATGCCGAACCCGAGGAACGAGAGGGCGGACTCGGCGAGGATGACCCCGCCCAGCCCGATCGTGGAGACCACGACGATCGTCGCCGTGACGTTCGGGAGGACGTGGCGGACGATCACCCGCACGTGACCGGCACCCATGGCCCGGGCCGCTTCGATGTAGGGGTGCTCGACCACCGAGAGGGTCGCGCCGCGGATGACGCGCGAGGCGCCGGCCGCGACGAGGATCGACAGGGCCAGGATCACGTTCAGCATCCCCGGCCCGAGCACGGCCAGCAGCGACAGGATGATGATCAGGTAGGGAAACGCCTGCCAGGCATCCACCAGCCGCTGGACGAGGATGTCGTAGCGCCCGCGGAAGTACCCGCTGGTGATCCCGATCGTCGCCGCCACCAGATTGCCGAGCAGCACCGTGATGAAGCCGACGGTCACCGACACGCGGGCGCCGTAGACGATCCGGCTGTAGATGTCCCGGCTCACGTTGTCGGTACCGAACAGGAACTCGCGTCCCGGCGGCTTGAGGCGGGCGTCGGGGATCTGCTGATCGTAGGCGTAGGGCGCGATCCACTCCGCGAAGCCCGCCATGATCAGCAAGGTCAGGACGATGATCGCACCGATCGCCCCCAGCGGCTTGCGCCGGCCGAAGCGGCCCAGGCCGAGGAGCGCCTGCCGCAGCGAGCTCGAGCGGGCGCCGTCGCGCCAGTCTTGTCTCAGCTCCGCCTCGATCGGTCGCGCCATCTCCGTCCTCAGTACCGGATCCGCGGGTCGAGCCAGGCATAGACGAGGTCGACGAGGAGGTTCACGCTGATCACGGTGGTCACCACGACCAGGTTGATCCCCTGGATCGCCGGGTAGTCGCGCTCGGTGATCGAGTCGAAGAGGTAGCGGCCCATGCCGGGCAGCCCGAAGATGGACTCGAAGATCACGGTGCCGCTCAGGATCTGCGCGATCTGGATTCCCAGGATCGTCACCACCGGGATGAGCGCGTTCTTGAGGCTGTGCTTGAGCACGATGGTCCGCTCGCGCAGCCCCTTGGCCCACGCCGTGCGCACGTAGTCTTGACGGAGCACCTCGAGCAGCTGGGTCCGCGTCAACCGCATCACCGCGGCTGCGGAGGCCACGCCGAGCAGGAACCCGGGGATCACGAACTGCGCGAGGTGACCCCAGGGATCGACGGCGAAGGCCTTGTACTGGATGGACGGGCTCCAGCCGAGGTAGATGGCCGGCAGCACGACGACGAGCGTCCCCAGCCAGAACCCGGGGATCGACAGGCCGAGAATGGCGCTGCTGCGGGCGACGTAGTCCTGGACGGTGTCCTGCCGCACGGCCGAGATCACCCCGATCGGCATGCCGAGCAGCACGGCGACCACGAGAGCGACGGCGCCCAGCTCGAGACTGACCGGCAGCCGGTAGGTCAGCTCGGTGGTGATCGGTCGGCTCGAGTAGAGCGACTGGCCAAGGTCGCCGCGCAGCGCCCGGAAGACCCAGTCGAAGTA
>DATIEW010000543.1:0-2357 GCA_035455585.1 Vicinamibacterales bacterium
TAGGGCTGCTCGCCGCTGTGCAGGCTCGCCAGGATCGTCGTGATGCCCTGGCGGGTGAAGTTCTCGGCCAGCGCGTGCTCGTGAATGGTGGTCTGGATGTGCGCGTGATGATCGATGAATCCGGGCGCCACGATGAGGCCGTCGGCGCGGAGGACGTCCCGGCCCTGGCCTGCCGGTATCCCGTTGCGATCCACCCGTACGATCCGGTCGCCACGGATCGCGACATCCGCCCGGAACCGTGGCGCGCCCGTACCGTCGACCACCGTGCCGCCCCGGATCACCAGGTCGTACTGCGGCGGCTGCGCGTATGACAGTGCGATCGCGCAGGCCAGCGCTACCCAATAAAGGTTCATCGGTCCGCCTCCGGCGGGAGATCAGGAGATCCGAACGTGACGAGAGATCAGGAGATCCGAACAGGAGATTAGGAGATCAGGAGAACAACTCGCAAGGATCTCGTGCTCGTGACCTCCCAGTGTTCCTGCCCCTGAGAGTGCCGGCCGAGCACTTGACAGAGCGACATCATACAAGCAACCCAGCAGGAGGTCATGGGCTCTTAAGATTGAAATCTCCTGATCTCCTGTCCTCCTGTTGCCCTCCTCCTGACCTCCTGACCTCCTGTGGACCGTGCCGAGTTGACACGGCAGCCAAACGTCGATTCACTTGGAGTTCGAGGAACCCGGCCACATGAACGTAGCCTCGATCGCAGCCGCTGACTCGAACGGCGCACCCGTCTTCGTCGCACGCGAGATCACCAAGGTTTATCACATGGGCGAGGTGGACGTGCACGCGCTGCGCGGCGTCAGCCTCGATCTCCACGAATCGGAGTTCCTCGTCCTGCTCGGGCCGTCGGGGAGCGGCAAGTCCACGCTGCTCAACATTCTCGGCGGGCTCGACACGCCGAGCGCCGGCACGGTGCTGTTCAGGGGCACGGACATGAGCAAGGCGGACGAGGCGGCGCTCACCCGCTACCGACGCGGCCACGTCGGCTTCGTGTTCCAGTTCTACAACCTGATCCCGAGCCTCACCGCGCGCGAGAACGTGGCGCTGGTGACCGACATCGCGGCCGACCCGATGCCCCCGGCCGAGGCGCTCGCCTGGGTCGGCCTCGGCGAGCGCCTCGACCACTTCCCTTCGCAGCTCTCCGGCGGCGAACAGCAGCGCGTCGCGATCGCGCGGGCGGTCGCCAAGCGGCCAGACGTCCTGCTGTGCGACGAGCCGACCGGCGCGCTGGACATCGCCACGGGCATCCTGGTCCTGGAGGCCATCGACCAGGTGAACCGGCAGCTCGGCACGACGACCGCCGTCATCACGCACAACGCCGCCGTGGCGGGCATGGCCGATCGCGTGGTCTCGCTGTCGGACGGCAGGATCGCCAGCGAGCGGCGCAACGAGCGCAAGATGGCGGCGTCGGAGCTGAGCTGGTGAGGTCCAAACTCCCAACTTCCAACTCCCAACGCCCAAAGTTCTGGGAAAGCTTGGGAGTTGGGAATTGGAGTTTGGGAGTTGGGAGTTGGAGCTTGGGAGTTGGGAATTGGAGCTTGGGAGTTGACACCTGTCGCTCATCGGGAGCACTGAATGCGGGCGCTCGACCGTAAGCTGCTGCGCGACCTCTGGAACCTCAAGGGGCAGGCGCTGGCCATCGCCTTCGTCATCGGGGCGGGCGTGGCGATGTTCATCATGTACCTCAGCACGTTCGAGTCGCTCCGCCTCACGCAGCAGACCTACTACGAGCGGTACCGGTTCGCGGACGTCTTCGCGGGCCTGACGCGGGCGCCGCTCCACGTCCGGGATCGCGCGGCCGAGATGCCCGGCGTCGCGCGTGTGGACGCCCGCGTGGTCGTGGAGGTGACGCTCGACGTACCGGACCTGACCGAGCCGGCCAGCGGTCGCCTGATCGGCATTCCGATCCCGCGCGCGGCGATGCTGAACGACGTCTTCCTCCGCCGCGGCCGCTTTCCGTCGCCCGAGCGGCCCGACGAGGTGCTCGTCAGCGAGGCGTTCGCGATCGCGCGCGGCCTCGATCCCGGCGATCGCGTCGGCGCCATCATCAACGGCCGGCGCCGCGAGCTGGAGCTGGTGGGGGTTGCGCTGTCGCCCGAGTACGTCTACAGCATCCGTCCCGGCGAGCTCGTCCCGGACGATTCGCGGTTCGGCGTGTTCTGGATGAACGGGCGCGGTCTCGCGGCGGCGTTCAACATGGAGGGGGGCTTCAACAACCTGTCGGTGCGGCTGCTGCCGGACGCGCAGGAGCCCGACGTCATCGCGCGCGTCGACCGCCTGCTGGCTCCGTACGGCGGCCTCGGCGCCATTCCCCGCGCGCTCCAGACGTCCCACTGGTACCTGGACAACGAGCTGAC
>DATIEW010000544.1:0-6136 GCA_035455585.1 Vicinamibacterales bacterium
CCCTGGATTCGTCAGCCTCAGAAAACCCCGGGGACGACCCGCCACCTGACCCGGGTCTGGTACGCTTGGTATTCCGGATCGCGCGCGAGCGTGGCCTCCTCGCAGATCGCGCGTGCCATCAGCGCGACATCGGCCACCGCCAGCAGGGCCAGGTTCCAGACGCTGGGATTGGCGGCAACGAAGGCCAGGTGGGTCACCACGTATCCGATGTAGATCGGGTGCCGCACGAACCGGTAGAGCCCCGAGCACACGATTCCGCGGTTGGCCGGAATCAGCCCGAAGCTGCGGCCCAGGGAGAGCTTGCCGCCGATCACGATCGACAGTCCGCAGGCCGAGACGCTGGCGGTGATCGCATCGGGGGCGAACGCGGGCAGGAGGGTCGGCCGGACGAGCATCGGCCCGGCAATCGAGAGGCCCGTCAACAGCCGCGCGCGCAGGCTGCGGTCCACGATCATCGGCGCGCGGCGGAAGGCCGTGAAAACGACGACCAGCGCTTCGCTCGCCAGGAGCAGTAGGCCGGTCAGACGCGCGGTCTGAAGGAAGTCGCGGCCGATGTTCACCGCCAGGAACGTGAACAGGCCGACGAGAAGGAACCGGGCGGCCCGGTCAGCCAGGTCGGCCCTCGCCGCTCGCGGCAGCTTCGGCGGAAGCGATTCCGTGGCGAGCCCCGTGCCAAGGTCGACCGCCTCGCGCGACGCGTGCGCGACGGCCGGCTGCCTCACCCTTCGGCTCCCTGCGAGTGTGTTTCCTCGATGAAGTAGCTGCTGCACGCGGCGTCGAGGAGGTCACGCGATATCGCCGGGGGACGGTTGTGGTACCGGCACATGTCGACCACCTGATCGATGAGATCGCGCGGATGACAGGCGCGCATCTGCAGCTTCCGCGGCTGATAGTACTTGCGCTGGAGGTACTCGATCATCACGGGGTCGAACGTCAGGCCGTGCCGGCGGCAGTTGAGCTCGAAGATCTGGCAGTACTCGTCCATCGTCGGGTTTTTCGCACGGATCTTGTACGGGATCCGGCGCAGGAAGGCTTCATCGGCCAGCGACTCGGGTTGGAGGTTCGTGGCGAACACGATGAGGACGTTGAACGGGATCTCGAACTTGCGGCCGGTATGCAGCGTGAGGAAGTCCACGCGGCTCTCGAGCGGCACAATCCACCGGTTGAGCAGGTCGCGGGCCGGAATCCGCTGGCGGCCGAAATCGTCGACGACGAAGACTCCGCCGTTGGCCTTGAGCTGAATCGGGGCCTCGTAGAACCTCGAGATGGGGTTGAACGTCAGGTCGAGCATCTCGAGCGTGAGCTCGCCGCCCACGACGACGACGGGCCGGCGGATTCGCTCCCAACGCCGGTCGTGGTCGGCGGCCGCGATGACGCTGTCGTAGCCTGCCTGTCCTCTTCGCACGGGCTCGTGGTTCACCGGGTCGAACATGGTGATCACCTGCCCGTCCACGTCGATGGCATGCGGCACGTGCATCTCCTGGCCGAGCGCGCGTCCGATGCCTATCGCAAGCACCGTCTTGCCGTTGCCGGGAGCGCCGTAGAGAAAGAGCGACTTGCCGGAGTTCACGGCCGGACCGAGCTGGTCGAACATTCCCTTGTTGACGACCAGCTCCTGGAAGCCGGTCGCCAGCAGATCGCGGCTGATGAACGGCCGGGCCGCCATGCAGGCTCGCACGTACGCGTTGTATTGGGCGAGCGACACGGGGGCGGGCCCGACGTAGCGCGAGATTTCGAGGAACTGGGCCGCGCGGTCGCGGCCGAGGTCGGTGAGCGCGTACCGATAGCCGGCGGAGCCGGCCCCGCTTGCGCCTCGCACTTCGATCAGTTTCTCGACGCGGGCGTGCTGAATCAGCGCGTCCAGGACGGAGTAGGGCAGCCTCAGCCGGTCGGCGAGGCCCGTACCGCTCGCCTCGCCCGCCACGAGCGTCTTCAGCAGGAGCTGCGCCAGGGAGTCGGGGTGCAGCCCCGTCTCCTCCAGCGTCGCCGGCGGCGCCGGCGGGGTGGGCTGCTGCCCTGCGACCGGAGGGGCGGCCGTAGCCATAACATGCATGGATGCGCTTCTCCTGAGCTTGACCGGGGGGCTTCGTCCCGCCGGACCCCCCACCTCTTGACCGAAAACCCGGGGGGGCCTGAACGGCGCCGGGGTCCGGATCCCGGACCCCGGACCCCGGATCCCGGCCAATGACTACTTGTCGACCATCGGAAACAGCACCGTCACGAACTTGATCGCGGCCGGCCCGATCGTCACGACCCAGATCGCGGGGAAGATGCAGAAGACGAGCGGGAAGACCATCTTGACGCCGGTCTTCGCAGCGGCTTCCTCTGCCCGCTGGCGTCGTTTCGTGCGCAGCGTCTCGGAGTAGACGCGAAGCGACTGGGCCACGCTGGTCCCGAACTTGTCGGTCTGGATGAGCATGGTGACCAGCGCGCTGAGGTCGTCGACACCGGTGCGGTCGGCGAGGTTGCGCAGCGCCTCCGCCCGCGGCTTGCCGGCCCGGAGCTCCAGGTTCACCAGACGCAGCTCGTCGGACAGGTCCGGGTAGGCGAAGGCCAGCTCGGCTCCGACACGGGTGAGGGCCTGGTCGAGGCCGAGACCTGCCTCGACGCTCACGACGAGCAGGTCCAGGGCGTCGGCCAGCGACAGCCTGATGCGGTGCGCGCGGCGTTTGGCCAGTCGGGCGACCACGATGCCCGGCAGCAGATAGCCCAATCCAACGCCCCCGAGCGCGAGCATGATGTTCGGCCTCACGACGATGGACGTCGAGAACAGGGCGAAGAGCGCCAGCGCGAACATGATCCGGATGCCGAAGAAGAGCGTCACAGCCTCGTCGCGCCGGAAACCGGCCTGCATGAGGCGCAGTCGGAGCTGCCCGATCTCGTTGGCCGATCGCGGCGCCTTCTCGCCGACGCGCTTGACGATGCCGACAAGCGTCGTGAGCGAGCTTTTCCGGTCTTCCGGCAACTCGTCGCGATCGGCGGTCAGTTCTTCGAGACGCCGATCGATGGCCACCGCCCCCCTCGGCGTGAGGGCGAGCCCGGCCGCCGCGACAATGAGCGATCCGAAGATGAAGGCGAGCAGCGGAAGCAGCACGTTAGACCTCGATCTTGACGACCTGCCGGATCCAGAAGTAACCGATGGCCTGCATCACCGCTGCGACCATGAGCAGCGTCTGGCCCATGCGTTCGCGGAAGAGCAGGTTCATGTGATCCGGATTGATGAACGAGAGCGCGATGCACAGCACGGCCGGCAGCGCCAGCAGCACGTAGCCGGTCAGCCGGCCGTGCGCGGTGTAGACGCGCACCTGCCGCAGAATCTTGAACCGCTCCCGGACGACGTGCGCGAGGTTCTCGAGAATCTCGGCCAGGTTGCCGCCGGTCTCGCGCTGAATCAGCACGGCGGTGGTGAAGAAGCGGACGTCGAGCAGCGGCACGCGGTAGGTCAGGTTTTCGAGGGAGTCCTTCATCGGCAGGCCGAAGTTCTGTTCGTCGAAGGTCTTCCTGAACTCGGGCCCGATCGGCTCGGACATCTCGTCGGACACCATTTTCAATCCCGTGGCGAACGCGTGGCCTGCCTTGAGCGCCCTGGCGATGAGATCGAGCGCTTCCGGGAACTCCTCTTCGAACCTGCGCAGCCGGCGCGAGCGCTTCACGTTGAGGACGATGAAGGGCACGGTGAACCCCAGGACCGCGCCGATCGGGAGCGCCCAGAAATCACGGACGGCGGTGCTGACGAGCAGCGCGACGACGAGTCCGCACCCGGATGCCATGAACAGCAGGGCGCTGATGCTGATCTTCGCGCCCGACTGCTCGATCCAGCGGCCCAGGGCAGATCCCCTCGTCGTGCTGTCGAGCAGTCGATCGAGCGCGGGGAGGGGGCCCTCCTTGCGCGTCTTGAGCAGCGCCTTGACCTTGGACTCGGCGCCGGCCATCGACGTCAGCGGCTTCGACACCTCCTCGAGCCGGGCCTCGAGCTTCGACCGCAGCCCCAGGCCCCGCCCCGTCAGGACGAGATATGCTCCCGTGACGAGCGCGATGCCGAAGATGAATGCCACCAGGATGAGCATCACCGCACCTCCGTCACGCCCTCGAACATGTCGGGCGGCAGGTGGACGCCGGACGCCTTGAGCCGCTCGCAGACCTTGGGCCTGACGCCGGTCGCCCGGAAGCGGCCGATGACCTTGCCCTCCTGCGTGACACCGAGTTTCTCGAAGCAGAAGATCTCCTGCATCGTGATCACCTCGCCCTCCATGCCGGTGATCTCCGAGATGCTGGTGACCTTGCGCGTGCCGTCGCTCATGCGCGACTGCTGGATGACGACCTGGATCGCCGAGGCGATCTGCTGCCGCATCGCGCGCTCCGGGAGGTTCGTCGCCCCCATCGAGATCATGGTCTCGACACGGGTCAACGCGTCACGCGGCGTGTTGGCGTGGATGGTCGTGAGCGACCCGTCGTGGCCCGTGTTCATCGCCTGGAGCATGTCCAGGGCTTCCTCGCCGCGGACTTCGCCGACGACGATGCGGTCGGGGCGCATGCGGAGCGAGTTGATCACCAGCTGACGCTGGCGGATGGCGCCCTTCCCCTCGACGTTCGGCGGGCGCGTCTCGAGCCGGGCGACGTGCTCCTGGTGGAGCTGAAGCTCCGCCGCGTCCTCGATCGTGACGATCCGCTCGCGATCCGAAATGAAGCCGGAGAGCACGTTGAGCAGCGTCGTCTTGCCGGCACCCGTGCCGCCGCTGATGATCATGTTCAGCCGCGAGCGGACCGAGTGCTGCAGGAACTCGAGCATTGGCCGGGTGAGCGACCGGATCGAGAGGAGATCCTCTGCCTTGAGGCGCTCGGCCGGAAAGCGGCGGATCGAGAGAAGCGGGCCGTCGACGGCGAGCGGAGGAATGATGGCGTTTACGCGCGAGCCGTCGGGCAGGCGCGCGTCGACCATCGGCGAGCTGTCGTCGACGCGCCGGCCGACGCCGCTCACGATGCGATCGATGACGCGCAGCAGATGCCGGTCGTCCTGGAAGGCGGTCGGAAGCCGTTCCAGCCTGCCGGCCCGCTCGACGTAGACCTGCTTGTAGGTGTTGACCAGGATGTCGCTGATCGAGGCGTCCCGCAGCAGCGGCTCCAGGGGCCCGAGCCCGAAGACCTCGTCGATGACGTCGCCGAGGATCGCATCCCGCTCGGTCATGCTGAGCGGCATTCCCTCTTCGGCAATCAGATCGAAGAGCAGCGTCCGGATCTCGGCCTCTGCGCGCGAGCGCTCGGCAGACGCCAGCGCCTCGAGGTTCAGCCTGTTGAGGAGCTTCCGGTGGACGTTCGCCTTCAGCTCGATGTACTGCGGCCGCGGGGGCTGGGCCGCCGGCCGCGCCGGCCCGCCCGGGCCGGGCGTCGTGTTCAGGGGCAGCGAGAAGCTCATGGTCTGGTCGCTCTACCTAACGTGGGGCTCCGCCCCACACCCCGGCTCGGTCGCTCGCGGGGCCCCACACCCCGCGCCGCTCCCTCGCCGTCGCGCTGTGCGCGCCGCCGCCACGCGGCTGACCCCAATACGAGCGCAAGATTCTCCGCATGGCGGTTCAGAGAAGGCCGAGGAAGGCGCGCCGTTTCTCCGGTTCCTTCTGTTCGTCCTGCTGCCCAAGCAGCTGGCGCGCAAACGTGCCGAACTCCGAGGCGATTTCCGACTGGTTCGCGAGCGCGATCGGCACACCGGAGTTGAGCGCCGTCGACACGGTCCGGTAGTCGCTCGCAAACGAATGGTGGATGCCGTAGCCGAGCGCCGTCTCGATCTGTTTGGGCGTGATGAGCACCTGCTCGGACGTGCGGTTGAGCAGGACCTTGACACGCTCGCTGCCCGCGCCGAGCTGGCGGATGCGGTCCACGAGCCGCTGCGCATTGCGGATGGACGGCACGTCCGGGTTCGTCACCAGGAAGATCGTGTCCGCGTTGTACAGCCCGGAGACCGCCAGCCCGCTGATCATGTTGCCGGCGTCGACGACGATGTAGTCGTAGAACCGGGCGAGCAGCCGCAGCAGCTCCTCGATCGCGCCGGCATCCTGTGCGTTCGGCCGGTCGAACTGCTCCGAGGCCGCCAGGATGTCGAGCCCGGACTTGTGCCGGGACACCAGCTCCTTCAGAAAATCCT
>DATIEW010000545.1:0-7360 GCA_035455585.1 Vicinamibacterales bacterium
CTCCTATGAGGGACGTCTGTGGGTCACGCGGCCGCGTCCGGGTGTCGACCGCATGGCCTCCGCCTGGCTGATCAGACGGTTCATCGATGCCGGGGCGCGATTCGGCTTCGTCGCGGATCGCGACGCGGCGCCGCCGGATTCGGTCCCGTTCGACATGTTCGGCGTCGAGTTCACGCATCAGGGCGAGCTCTGCACGTTCGAAATGCTCTGCGAGACGTTCCGCCTGAACGAGCCGGCGCTCTCGCGGATCGCCGAGATCGTTCACGACCTCGATCTGAAGGATGGCCGGTTCGGCGCCACTGAGGCCCCGGCGATGGGCGTCATCATCGAAGGACTGCGCCTCTCGCACGCGGACGATCACGATCTGCTTGCCGCGGGCATGACGCTGTTCGAAGCGCTCTATCGCGCGTGCAAGCAGGCGAACCTGTCGAGCGGACCTCGACCGGTCGCGAAACGGAGGCGTGACAACTCCCAACCGCCAACTTCCAACTCCCAACCGTCGGCTGGTCGGGCTGGTGGCCGTCGGTAGCCATGCACCCTGCAGTACGAACAGCGAACGGCACGATCTCCGCAGAGCCGGCGACCCAGGCGGCGTTCGCCCGCCTGTGCGCGATTGGATTCCTCGCATACTGCAGCTATGCGATCTGTCGAACGCCCCTGCTTCCGCTCCTCGCGCGGGAACTCGGCGCGACGCCTCCGATGGTCGGGTTCGTGGTCGGCGCATCGACGCTGACCGGCATCGTGTTGAAGCTGCCCGCCGGTGCCTGGTCGGACGTGCTCGGCCGGCGGCCGCTGCTCGTGCTGGGCACGATCGTGTTTGCCACGATGCCGTTCACGTACTTCGGCGTCGCCTCGCTCGGAGCGCTCGTCGCCATTCGTTTCGTGCACGGCGCGGCGACCGCCATCCTCGGGCCCGTCGCCTCGGCAAGCCTGTCGGACCTGGCGCCGCCGGCTCGCCGGGCGACCTGGCTCAGCACGTACTCCACGGTTCAGGGCGCCGGACAGGCGTTGGGGCCCGTCGTGGCCGGCTACCTCATAGCCGCGAGGCGGTACGACCTGGCTTTCGTCGCCGCCGGACTCTTCGCCGCCGGGACGCCGTTCATGGCCGCTCGGTGGCCGCGCACGACCCGTCCATCCGTCCGGACACGGCGAGCGAATCACCTCCTCAGGGGCATCGCCGACGTCTGCCGGCACCCGCTGATCCTGGTCACGAGCCTCACGCAGGCCGCGCAGTTCGTCCTGAACGGCACGCTCAACGCGTTTCTCCCGCTGTTTGCCGGGGACGTCATCGGTCTCAGCGCGTCCCAGCTCGGGTGGTTGTTCGCCCTGCAGACCGTGACTACGCTGGCGACGCGCCCCCTCATGGGCATGGTGTCCGACCGTATCGGACGACGCAGCGTGATCGTGGCCGGTTTGAGCCTGTGCAGTGGCGCCGTGTGGCTGGTGTCGCTGGCTGAGGGACCGGCCGGGCTGGTGACGGCCGTGGTGGCGTATGCCGCGGGCGTCGCCGTCACGACGGCCGCGACGAGCGCCTTCATCACCGACCTGTCGCAACGGGCACGGTACGGAGCCGCTCACGGCGTGTTCGGCAGCATCTACGACGTCGGCGACGCGCTCGGCCCGATTGCCGCGGGCGTCCTCGTCGCCACGGTCGGGTATGCGCACATGTTTCGCCTCATGGCCCTCGTGGGCTTCACGATGGCGGTAGTATTCTCGTCCGCCACTCGAATCCGTCCTGGGGAAGTCTCGGGAGAGGCATGATGCCCGGGGCGGCCGGTTCGGAAAGGAGGAGGCTCATGCGCCCCGTCAGTCTGCTGGTGGTTTTCGTGGCTGCCGCTGCCACGATCGTCGTGCATGGAGAGACGAGGAAGGTGGACTTTTCCGACGATGCCGTTGGACAGCCGCCGAAGGGATTCGAATTCGGCCATACCGCCAAGGTGGGCGCACCCGGCAAGTGGGTGATCGAGGCCGAAGGTGACAACAAGTACCTGGTCCAGACCGACCCCGATTCCACGCGCGCTCGCTTCCCGGTCGCCGTGCTCTCGGGCGTCAGCGCGGCGGACGTCGATCTGTCGACGCGTTTCAGGCCGATCTCGGGCCGCGTCGATCAGGCTGCCGGGCTCGTCTGGCGCTACCGCGACCAGGACAACTACTACATCGTCCGCGCCAACGCGCTCGAAGACAACGTCGTGCTCTATAAAGTGGAGAACGGCAAGCGCACGGACCTGCCCCTCGTAGGCGAAGGGCGGACGTATGGCAAGAAGGTGGAGGTGCCGGCCGGCCAGTGGAGCACCTTACGCGTGGTTGCGGCGGGCCGCATGTTCGAGGTCTACTTCAACGGCGCCAGGCTCTACGAAGTCGACGACGGAACGTTCAGCGAGGCTGGCAGGATCGGCGTCTGGACGAAGGCAGATTCCGTGACCCAGTTCGACGACCTGACCGTAGTGACCAGGTGACCATGGCCCTTTCGGTGCAAGGACGGCTCGGTCGTCACTTTGCCATCCTTCTCGCCCTGTCCTGGGTGGTCGGGTGTCAGTCTTCAGAGCGGCCGGAGCGCATGGTCACGATCTATGTTTCCACCGATCGTGTGTTCTCCGAGCCCGTGCTCCGCGAGTACGAGAAGCGGACCGGTGTGCGCGTGAACGCCGTCTACGACACTGAGGAAACGAAGTCGACGGGGCTGGCCAATCGCCTGCTCGCCGAGCAGGCACGGCCGCTGGCCGACGTGTTCTGGTCGAACGAGCCCGTCCGCACGCTGGTGCTCAAGGCGCGCGGCGTGCTGGCGCCGTATCGCTCGCCGAGCGCGGAGGGGATCCCGCCGGCACTGGTCGATCCAGAGGGATACTGGACGGGATTCTCAGCTCGCATCCGCGTCATTGCGTACAACACGACGCTCGTGAAACCGGAGGATGCGCCACACTCGGTCTTCGATCTGGCGGATCCGAAGTGGCAGGGCCAGGTGGCCATGGCGGACCCGCGATTCGGCTCGACGTCGTTCCACGTCGCGGCGCTGTATGCAATGGCCGGAGACGAGAAGATGGATGACTTCTTCCGCCGGCTCAAAGCCAATGGCGTCCGCATCGTCGACGGAAACTCCGTGGTGCGCGATCTGGTGGCACGCGGCGAAGTGAAGGTCGGATTGACCGACACCGACGACGTGAACGTGGCGATCGAAGACGGGCAGCCGGTGGCCATGGTACTGCCCGACGCAACAGGGCTCGGCGTACCCGTAATGCCGAACATGGCGTCGCTCGTCGCGAACGGGCCCCGCCCTGAGGAGGGACGGAGCCTGATCGATTACCTGCTGTCGTCCGACGTCGAGCGTCAGCTCGCCCACTCGGACGCGGTCCAGATTCCGTTGCATGCCGGCGTTCCCGGTCCGAAGAACATCCCGGCGATTGACTCGTTCGAGCCCATGACACTCGACTTCACCAGAGCGGCCGGCCGCGTCGAAGACGTCACGGGCCGCCTCGCGGGTATTCTGGGCCTCTGACACGAGCGCAACAGGCCCGCTACATGAACCCATCGAGCCGGGCCGTGGTCGTCACGCTTGCCGTCGTGGTGTTCGCGCTGTGCTCGCTGGCGCCCGTCGCCTACCTGCTGGCCGTGGCGCTGGCGGACCTGGATCCCGCAGGTTTGTGGCTCGACGCGCGGCAGCGTCAACTCCTCTGGAACACCGGGTTGCTTGGTGTCGGCACGGCGACGCTCGCCACGGTCATTGGCGCACCACTGGGTGTGGCGCTCGCCCACGTGACGCTGCCTCTGAGGTCCTTCCTTCGACTCGCGCTCGCGATGCCACTGCTGCTGCCTCCATACGTCGTGGCGCTCGTCTGGACCTACCTCTGCGGCGGTCGCGGAGTGATCGCGTCCCTGGCCGGCCGGGACGTGTTGTCCGGGTGGACGTACAGCCTTCCGGCGGCAATCCTGGTGCTGAGCCTCGTCTATTACCCTCTGTCAATGCTCGTTACCGAAGTGGCGCTCCGCCGAATCGACGGGCGCCTCGAGGAGGCCGCAGTCGTCAGCGCGCCTCCGCTGCTGGTGCTCCGCCGGATTACGCTGCCGCTCGCCGCACCCGGCGTGCTCGCGGCCGCACTCGTCATCTTCGTCCTCTCCGTATCCGAGTTCGGCGTTCCCGGACTGCTGCGCGTTCGCGTCTACACGACCGAGGTCTTCACCGCGTTTGCGGCGCTCTACGACTCCAGCCGCGCGATGCTTCTCGCCGTCCCACTGCTCCTGGTGTGTCTGATCGTGGCGTTCGTGGCTGTCGCGCTGGCAGGGGAGCGCCTGGTGAGCACGCGGCGCGGGCACGGAACGCGCCCGGTACTGCTCGAGGGGTGGCGGGTGCCAGCTGCAGTCGCCGCAATCCTGGCAGTCGGCCTTTCACTCGGTGTTCCGCTGACTGTACTCGTGCGAGAAGCGCTGAGCGTTGGTTCGTTGTCTGCGGTCGTTGAAGGGTCCGGCCGTGCCATCTCGAACAGCCTGGTACTCGCAGCGATCGGTGCGACAGCCGTCGTGGCTGTCGCGCTGTGGCTCGGGTACGCCCGGGCGCGATCCAGCGGCTGTCTTGGACGGCTTGCCGATGTCCTGTTCGTCGTCGCCTTCGCAGTACCGAGCACAATCGTGGGTGTGGGCCTCATCGGCATCTGGAATCGGCCCGGCCTCGTGGGGACCGTCTACGGTACGGACGTCATGCTCATCCTCGGGTATCTCGCGCGATTCGTTCCGGTGGCGGCCCTGGCAATCGCCGCAGTCACGCGCTACGTGCCCGTGTCCCAGGAGGAAGCCGCGGCCGTTGGCGGCGCCGGATGGCTGCGAACGATGACGCGCATCGTGGTGCCGCAAATCCGGCTCGGTCTGCTGACGGCATGGATCATCGCCTTCGTTCTGGCGTTCGGCGAGCTTGGCGTCAGCATCCTGGTCGCGCCCCCTGGCGAAGCCACGCTCCCGATTCGAATCTACACGATCATCGCCAACACGCCCCCTTCGCATGTTGCCGTCCTGGCGTTGCTGCAGACGGCCGTCGTGCTCAGCCCCCTGGCCGTGCTGGCGCTGGCGCTTCCCCTTCGCGCCTCGGCCGGCGCCCGGCGCGTCTCGACCGCCGCCGGGGCGCGGGAGGCCCGGTGAGGAGCTCGGCCGTCGCGGTCCGAAACGTCACGAAACGCTTCGCATCGCATCAGGCGCTCGACTCCGTCACGCTGGATGTCACAGCCAGCGAATCGGTCGTGATCTTCGGGCCGAGCGGATGCGGGAAAACGACGCTGCTGCGTCTGCTCGGCGGACTCGACGTGCCGGACGACGGCGAAATCTGGCTGGGCGGCGTCCAGGTCGCCGGCCCAGGCCGGAGCCTGCTGCCGCCGTACCGGCGTCGGATCGGATTCGTGTTCCAGGATCTGGCGCTGTGGCCCCACCTGACGGTGTCGGGTAATCTCGAATTCGTCGTGGACACTCTGAAGGTCCCGCGATCGGAACGGCATCGGCGAATCGACGACGCCCTGAGGCTCGTCCGGATCGACGGGTTCGCAGCCCGCTACCCTCACGAGCTGTCGGGAGGCGAGCAACAACGGCTCGCGCTCGCTCGAGCGCTGGTTGGCAGCCCGCGCCTGCTCCTGCTGGACGAGCCGCTCTCGAGCCTCGACGCGGAGCTTCGTGCCGCCATGCGCACGGAGCTGGCACGGCTGCAGAAAGCGCTCGCGTTGACGACCATCTACGTCACTCACGACCGCGAAGATGCCGCCGTTCTCGCGGACCGCGTCATCGAGATGCGGGCGGGCCGGGTCGTCACGGCCACCGGGACCGCACGAACGGAGGGGCGCGCGTGAGAGCCCTGGCGATCGCGTTGATGGCGGTGGGACTCGGCGTGTTGCCAGCCCGGGCTCAGGAGCCTCCGCCCTGTCGCGTCCTGTGCGCACCGGAATTCAAGATCGAACCCACGATCACGTTCTCGAACCTGTTCGGCTCTCCGCGGATCGCGCAGGACGATGGGGCCGTCACGCGAGAACCACGAAAAACCGAGTTCGAGGTCATTCTCTCGGTGGGCCTGCCAACGCGCGTGTCCTGGCTGGAGTTCACGGTCGAAGCGATCTTCCTCCCGTTCGATCGCGACAGCACCCCGGAGCTCGAGTTCGAAGCGAATCTCGTGTGGCTGCCTGGCGAGCGCACGGGGGGCTGGCTCAGCTCGCACTTCGACATCGTCGACAAGTTCAGTCCGGCCGAGCGCCCGACCGATCGCCGCGCATACACCCACAAGCTGAATCTGGAGCTGGACACGAGCCTGTCCATCTTCAACTGGCTCCCGGAAGGCCGCTGGCTCCGCGGCGTCGAACTCGAAGGCTCGCTGGACTACGTCGCGACAGGCCTGGCGAGGGCGGGCGACAGAACCACTGGCGGCCGCTACCTGGCCGACGCGAGCCCGTGGTCCTTCTCGGTTGTGTTCGTGCTGCCGATTGCGCCGTCGTAGATGGCCGCAGGATGGACATCAGCCGGCAGGCGAATGCCGCACTCACCGCCGTCAGCGGTCAGGCGACGGTCCGGGGCGGTATCGGCATCACCTTCCAGCGCATGTAGGTGACGGACGAGGTCAGCGCCAGCAGGACCGCGGTGACGGCGGCGGAGCTCGTCTCGCCGCGTGCGAGGTGAAAGATGGTGGCGTTTATCATGAGCACCGCCAATCCGCCGGCGGCGGTTGGCACCAGCCCGGGCAGCCTGCGTGTCAGGCCCGGCAGCGTCAGGCCAGCCGCGGCCAGGACCTCGGCCACGCCGATGAAGACGCGCATGCCCGGCCCAATCGAGGCATTCAGCTGCTGCACCATGCTGGCCGGCGGCCAGAGGAACATCCAGCCATGGGCGAGAAAGACCACCGCCAGCAGGAACTGAAGCGCCCACAAGCTCACGTTCAGCATGACGCCCTACCGATCGTCTGCAGCGGTGGTCGTGGTCGGACGACAGCGACCTATGATGTTCTTGTGCCGTGTCAAACCGTCTCCCGAGGATTCAGCGTCACTTGATCGAGCCCTTGGCGATAATGTTCACGTCAAGCGCCTGCTTCGTGCCGTCCTTCTCGTAATAAACGACCCTGACGGTGTCGCGTACGGCGACAAAGTCCGTGATGACCGTCTTGCCGCCGACTTCCTCAATCCGGCGTCCCGCCGTGCCGACGCCGCGGCCGACCACCTGAGTCTTCTCGTTGATCGCGAAAACCACGTCGCCGTCCGTGGTCTTCACGGTGAGTGACTTGCCGGTGACGGCAGAGACGGTCCCCTGCACCGTTCGCCGGTCCACCGTTTCCTGCTTCTCGGGAACCGCCTCGTCGACCGGTCCGGCCAGGACGAGAATGCTCGCCAGGTGCATCCCGGTTTCGTGG
>DATIEW010000546.1:0-3799 GCA_035455585.1 Vicinamibacterales bacterium
AGCCCCCCTTCCGGCGCCGGCGGCGGAGGCGGGTCGCCGATGTTGTGGGGGAAGCGCCAGCCCTGCGGCATGTCACGCCATGCCCTCCATTACCCGACGCCCTCCAAGTCGAACTCCACCTCGAACGCGTCCGGGGCGAGCATTCGGTGCCGGACCCGGTCGGACACGTAGCGGTATTTCTCAGCCGCGTAGCCGGGGAACGTGGCGTTGAACGGGATCTGCAATCCCTTGTGAGCGTCGAAGTGCGCGAGCAGCGCCGTAAGCTCAAGCTCGCGCGTGCCGGTCTTCCTGCAGCGGACACGCTTGCGCCGCCAGAGCGAGCCGTCCTCTTGCTTCAGGTAGCGGGGGAGCGACCCGCGGTGCCCGGACTCGAACGGGTTCGAGATGTGCCACGAGCGGTAGTCGATGGGCAGCGGCGTGTCCGGCGAGATGACCTGATTCAGCGGAGTGCCCACCGCGGCAGGCTCCGGGAGCAGTGTCGCCGAGGGCTGGTCCTGGTCGTCGACCGCGGCGTTCGTGAGAGTTCCCTGCGTCCAGTCGTCCAGGACGGGGTCGATGTCGTTCGCGGTCGTGCCCGAGCGCGTGAGGCCGTTCGCGAGAAAGATCCCCTCGCCGAACCCGGACTGGATGCGCGTGCTGCTCGCGTCGACGAACTTGCCCGTGCTCGGGTTCGTCCAGCCCGCGGGCGAAAGGAACGTGTCGAAGGCGACAAGCGTCCCGTCCACGCGGCAGACGATCTCCACCGCGCCGCGCGGGTCCGCCACGTTGCGCGGGTAGACGTCGAGCTCGACCGTGAACGCCGTTCCGTACCCGGGGAACAGGTTCGATCCAGGGAAGGGCGAGTTCTCCGTCTTGCGCGCGACCGGGACGTGCGCGTTGTTCACGATCCGGTGTAGCTGCCAGATGACCTGCGTGCTCGTCTTCGCGCGCACGGCGAACACGTAGGCGGTGCCCGCCGGGACGTTCGGGTTCGAATTGATTCCCTGCCCGAGCGTGCCGCCGATCTGGTCGCGCGGCTTCGCCTGCGTTGCGCGCAACGCGAGCCCGACCCAGACCTCCCCGGTCGTCGCCGTTGGCGCGCTTGGGATCGTTGCCGTGATCGAGCGGTGGTGCGAGAAAATGTTCCCCGCCGGCCGCTGCGAGAGAACGAAGCGGCCCGCGTTGACGTCGTCGTCGGTCAACTGATGGTCGAAGTCGATCGCGCCGCCGGTGCGTCGCAGACGAATCGAGCCCTGGAACGTATTCAGGCCCTCGACGTCAGTCCCGACGAACGTGCCCGCGTCCCAGTAGAACGCGCTGGTGAGGTAGGTTCCCTGCCGGCCGTTGAGGTCCGCGCTCGCGGTCAGCTTCGAGCCGGCGAGCGAAAGCCGGCGGAACTCGTCGCGCAGCGAGACAACTCCGCCCTCGACCACCTGGAGCATGTGGCAGAGGTCGACTGCGAGCGGGCCGCTGATGTTGCGATCGCTGCCCATCATGAAGCCGCAGCGCCCGACCGAGGTAATCGGGCTGGTCGAGTCCGTCGTCGAGACCGAGGTAACGGCGGTACTGCCGAACCCGGTCACGCTGGCGGTGAGCGAGACCGTGCCGCCGGTCCCCGAGACGGTCAGCGAGACCGTGGCGAGCTTCTTGAAGTCGACTCCGCCGGTCGGGAGCGCCGCGCTCTCGCCGCCAGCGAGCACCGAGAAGACCCCCGAGACGACCTTGATAATCCCGAGGCGCAGCGTCGAGTCCGAGCTCTTCTGATAGACGGCGCCGATGTAGGCCGTGCCGTCTCTGTACTCGACGTCCGCCGTCCCGTCGTTCGCGATCGTGCCGCCGGCGCAACGCGCGATCACGCCGCGCGGCGCGAGGTAGGTGAGCCCCGGGTTCCCGGAGAAGGCGCGCATCTCAAAGATCGCACTGACGGTCACGTCGGCCCCGAACGACCTGCGGAACGTCATCCCAGAGATAGAGCGAACGGTCGACGAACCCGAGTTGTGGAACGCCGCGTTGAAGTCGAAGACACCCGTCGCCGGGTTCTGCGACTGGTACCCACCGTGCATCGGGCGCGAGACGAAGATCAGGTTGTTCCCGAGCCAGATGTTTGCGACCGGCGTCGTGTGCGAGAGCTTGGCCCCGAGGTACAGGCAGGCGAGCGATCCGTAGACGGGGATGCCGCTGAAGAAGGCGTCATCCTGCGGGAGGACCTGCGTCAAGACCGATCCCCCCGGATCGCCGCACGCACAGCCGACGAGCGCGCGATCTCCTCGGCCAGCGCCTGCACGATCACCTTCTTCTGCGAGAGGATCACGTCGGCCGCGGTCTTCGGGTCGAGCGCCGCAACCGTGAGCTGAATCTGCGGCGTGATCTCGACCGTCACGGGGCCGCGCTCGGGCGCTGCGGTCGCGGGCGCAGACGCGGTCGCAGTGGCCTGCATCGGCGTGGACGCGCGGATGGCGCTGGCCGGCGCGCCGCCGATCGGGAACGCGACGGGCTCGCGCGGCGGACGTCCGCCCATCGCGTAGACCTCGAGCGGAGTCGGCATCCCGCCGAACGCGTACGCATCGACCCCGAGGCGCCCGCCTTCGACGCGCGTCAGGGGAAGAACCGCGCCATCTGCCGCGCGTAGTCCAGGCCGGCCGTCCTGAGCCTGGTACATCTTCATGACGCCCTCGCGCCCGGCCTCGCCGAAGAGCGCCCAGGGCGCGCCGCCGCGCGCGTAGCGCACCGCATCGAGAACGACCGGGTCGCCCAGCGCATGCCGGACCACCATGAGCTCGGAGCCGTGCCGCTCGACCGGCAGCCGCGCGCCGCCCGTGGTCGCCACTCCGCCGCCCGACAGCGGGACGATCGCGGACCCGGCGAGGCGCTGCGAGCGCTCGAGCGTCGGCCCGTCGACGATCTTGTCGATCCAGGGCGAGCCGCCCATGGCGTAGCGCTCGACGTAGGTCGGTGCAGTCCAGAGAGGAGCGTCGGAGGAGCGACGGAAGAAGGACGCCGCCCCCCCGACGCTGGCGGACGCTGTCCCTGTCAGCAGCCCCGCCTCGATCGCACCGCCGCGAGCGAGCGCCAGAACGCCCCCGTCCGGTGCGAATGCGTTCCCGCGCGCTGAAGCCCCAGGCAAGAGCGTCGACAGGAAGGAGCCGAATCCGGGGGTGTTCCCGAAGGCGGCGATGAGCGTCTTCACGATCAGGAGCTGCGCGGCGGCCTGCGCAGCCTGAGCCGCCATCGACGCGAAGAAGTCGCGGAGAGCCTCCTTGCCGCTCTTCGCCCCTGTGACGAACTGGGCAATCGCGCGCGACCCGTCATCGACCGCGCTGCGGAGGAGGTCGGCCTCAATCGGGTGCGCCTGGATGAACTCCTGCGCGCTGACCCTGAGCTCGGCGATCGCATCCTCGATCTGCTGCGGCGACTTCCCGTCGAGCGAGATGCCGAGGGCGAGCGCTTCGCTACGCATGCCTCGACCTCGCAGGTCGTCGGCGAACGCCTGGGCCGCGTCCTGCGCGTCGGCAATGTCGGCCTGAAGCTGCTCGACTCCGCGCTCGTCGATCGCAAGGCCGAAGTGGATCGCCTCGCGCTCGACCTGGCGAAGTTCCAGCGAGTCGGCGCGCCGCTGGAGTTCTCGCTGCGCATCCGCGATCGCCCTGTCATCGAACGTGACGCCCAGCCGAACCGAGAGCCGCTTACGCTCGATGAAGTCGCGCGCCTGGTCGATCAGCACGCGCAGCTCGTCAAGGTCCAGCGTCGGCTCGACTCCGACGGCGAGCGCCTCCCGCGTGAGCGATGCGCGCTCCAGAGCGTTGCGGCTCCGGAGCAGCCC
>DATIEW010000547.1:0-7774 GCA_035455585.1 Vicinamibacterales bacterium
GGCCATGAACACAGCGCTCCCGATACCGACAGCGCCGATGGCCTCGGGGCTGAGCCGTCCCACCATCAGCGTGTCCACGAGCCCCATCGTCATCCACCCCAGTTCGGCGAGGACGACGGGAACCGCGAGGACGAACATCGGACGGAATTCCTGGCGGAGGCCCCACACGCGCTGCAGCATCAGAGTCGGTTCATTGTAGGATGCCGCACATGGAGGGCCCGATGCGCATTCTCGTCCGGCCGAGCTTGTCCGTTCAACAGGAGATCAGGAGGTCAGGAGATCAGTTTCTTCTTGTGAGAACGTACATTGACGGCAAGGCGCGATTCGATATTGCGAGGCTTCTTGGGAGTTGGCGGTGGGGAGTCGATCAGCGTTCCCTGCGGAAGCGGCGCGCGTTCAGTTCGACCAGGCGCCGGAGTTCCTTCAGCGGCTCCGGGCTGTCGTCGACCTGCAGGCGCAGGACGACGTCGTTGTTGAGCCAGACGCCGCCGTTCTTCTTCACGATCAGCATGGCGGCCGACTGCATGCCGCGCTTGTCGCCGCCGGCAGCCTGTCCCGCATCGAGCGCGGCCATCAGGCGCAGCGACAGGTGGCCGCTCGTCTTCTCGAACGCGTCCACCATTCCCGTCACGACCGCCTCGCCTGCCAGGATGTTGCCCTGCGCCGTGCAGAACGTGCCACCCGTGTGGCCCGCCCAGGCGGTTGCCTTCGGCCCGGTGTACGCCGCGTAGTTCCCCTTCGCGTCCATGACGGCGAACTGGCGCCCTTCCTTCGGCCAGTCCCGCCCGTTCAGCCCCGGATCGGGATCGCTGTCCCAGATGGCCCTGACGATGGCATGGGGCGCGACTCCGGCCCTCAGCAGCTGCAGCGCCTTCGGCCCGTAGCTGACGTCCACGATCGCCTGCGTGGCCACCATCCCGACGTCGGCCTCGCCCCACAGCACGCCGTTTCCGACCGAGAAGACGCGCGACTGCACGGCGCCGCCAAGCTCCCCCGTGTCAGGGTCGTAGCCGAGGATCGAAAAGGTCGCAACCGCCTCGGGAAGCTCGGCGCGCGGCGGGGTGGGCTGCGCCGCGGCGAGGGAGACGGCAACAAGCAGGGCCGGAACGAGGGGGGCCATCGAGTTTCGCGTCATCGTTATTAGGTGCTCGCGGGGCCCCACCCCCGCTCGCTTCGCGCTCGGCGGCGGCCGTCGGCCGCTCCCCTCCGGCGCCTCGCGCTGGCCGCAGGCGCTTCCCTTCTTCCTTCTTCCTTCTTCCTTCCTCTTACCGCCACGGCATCAGCCGCCCGAGCCACTGCACGCGCGCCAGGTCGTTGTAGATCACCGTGACCATCAGCATGACCAGCAGGACGAAGCCGGCCAGCAGCATCTTCTCCTTGACCTTCATGCTGAAGTCCCTGCGCGACAGCCCTTCGAGCGCCAGGATCGCGATGTGCCCGCCGTCGAGCACCGGGATCGGCATCAGGTTCAGCAGGCCGAGATTCAGGCTGATCATCGCCATCAGGCCGAAAAGCTCGACCCACCCCTGCTCGGCCGCGCTCCCCGACAGATCGGCGATTGCCACCGGGCCCATGAGCTGCTTGACGGAAACCTCACGCGTGAAAAGGCCGCCGAGCGTTTCGACGATGAGCCTCGTCCACTCCCAGTTGCGCTGCACGCTGAGGTTGAAGGCCTCGATGATTCCCGGCTCGACGACCCGAAGCTCCCAGGGGCTGATCTGGGCGCCGATCATCATGGTCTCGCCCGTCAGGCGCGGCGTGATCGTGATCGACATCTCCCGCCCGGCGCGCAGGACGTCGAAGATCATCGGCTTTCCCCCGCTCGCCTTGATCCGGTCGATCACCTCCGTCTGCGACAGGCCGCGCACGCCGTCGACGCCGACGATGATGTCGCCGGCCTTCAGGCCCGCCTCCTGCGCCGGGCCGCTGTTGACCGCGATGATTTCGGGACGCATGATCGGCAGCACACCGATGTCGCCCATCTCGAACCTGCCGACGGCGTTCGGCGTCATCGACAGCGTCACGTACTTCCCGTTGCGGTCGATCACTACGGAGACCTGCCGGTTCGCCTTCGTCACGATCGTCATGAGGAACTGTTCCCACGTGTCGACCGGCCGATCGTCGATCCTGACAATGCGGTCTCCCGGGAGGACGCCGGCGGCGGCGGCCACCGAGTCGTCGGTCAAGCTGCCGACGACGACCGGCTGCTTCTCGTGAGCGGGCAGGTGCGCGCCCTGATAGAGGACGAGCGTCATGACGACGAGCGCGAGCGCGAGGTTCATCACGGGACCCATGATCAGCACCTGGAAGCGCTGCCACTTGGTCTTGGAGAGGAACTCGTCGGCCGCGCCCGTCCGGGAATCGTCCGGGTTCTCGCCGGCCATCTTGACGTAGCCGCCGAGCGGGATGGCGCTGACGCAGTATTCCGTGTCGCCCCTGCGGAACGACAGCAGCTTGGGTCCGAAGCCCAGCGAGAAGGTCAGCACGCGCACGCCGATGCGGCGCGCCGCCAGGAAATGGCCCAGCTCGTGAACGAACACCAGAACGCCGAGTACGAAGACGAATGCCAGAACTGTCGTCACTATCTCTATCCCCGCTCAGACTCGAGATTGTACCCTACCGGCCGCGGAGGACGCGAACGCCTTCGCCCACCGGTCGATCCCGCGCACGTCTGACAGCGCGCGCACCGGCGATGGTCCATCGCGCTCGTAGGCGTCCATCGACTCCTCGATCACCCGGGGAATGCCGGTAAACCCCAGGCGTCCGTCCAAAAACGCGGCCACCGCGATCTCGTTGGCGGAATTGAGCACGATCGGCAGCCCCGGATCGCCCGCCAGGGCGCGGAACGCGAGGGGAAGGCAGGGAAACCGGGCGGCATCGGGCGCTTCGAACTCGAGCGGGCCGCAGCGCGTGAGGTCCAGCGAGGGGAGCGGCGCCGGCCAGCGATCGGGATACGAGAACGCGTACTGTATCGGGAGCCGCATATCTGTAATCCCCAGCTGAGCGATTACAGAACCGTCGGTCAGCTCCACCAAAGAGTGGATGACCGACTGCGGATGCACGAGAACATCGATGCTGCCGGGACCGACGCCGAAGAGCCAGTGCGCCTCGATTACCTCCAGCCCCTTGTTCATGAGCGTCGCCGAATCGATGGTGATCTTGGGCCCCATCCGCCACGTCGGATGCTTCAGCGCGGCATCCGGCGTCACATCTCTCAGCCTCATCGTTGGGAGGCTCCGGAAAGGGCCGCCGGAGGCGGTGAGAATCAGGCGTCGGATCTCGCCGGGCGATCGTCCGTGCAGGCACTGGTGGATCGCGTTGTGCTCGCTGTCGACCGGCAGGACGTCGACGCCGCGGCGCCTGGCTGCCTCCATCACCAGCGCGCCGGCCATGACGAGGATTTCCTTGTTGGCGAGCGCAATGGTCTTCCCCGCGTCGATCGCCGCGAGCACCGCGTCGAGGCCGGCGGTCCCCGACGAAGCGAACAGGACGATATCCGCCTCGGGGCAGGTCGCGACGGCCGTGAGCCCCTCGCTCCCGCACGCCGAAGCCGAAGGAAGCGGCGCCGCGCGACGGCGCAGCTCGGTGTACACATCCTCCAGCGCGCCTGGTGTCGCCATCGCCATGATCGACGGAGCGAACCGCTCCACCTGGTCGACGAAGCGGGCGCTGTTCTCTCCCGCCGCGAGCGCCACGACCTTCAGGCGGTCGGGGTGCGCGCCGGCCACCGAGAGCGCGCTCTGTCCGATCGAGCCGGTCGAGCCGAGTATGGCGATCCGTTTCATCAGACCTGCAGATATCTCGTGAAGACGTAATACACGGGACCCGCGAACAGCCAGCTGTCGATCCGATCGAGCACGCCGCCGTGTCCTGGGATCAACCCGGACGAGTCCTTCACGCCGGCGCTGCGCTTCAGCAGCGATTCGAAGAGGTCCCCGACCATGCCCACCGTGACGACCGCGGCGGAGGCGAGCACGAGCGCGACCGGGCTCGCCGCCGGAAAGACGCGCAACCCTCCGATCGTCATCGCCGCCGTGCCGAAGACGACTCCTCCGATCGCGCCCTCGACCGTCTTCGCCGGGCTGATCGACGGGGCCAGCTTCCGGCGTCCGATGGCGCGTCCGGTGTAGTACTGTGCCGAGTCGCTCGCCACGAGCGTGGCCATCAGCAGCAGCACCGCTTCGCGCCCCCCCACGAGTCGGACGGCCGCCAGCGCGCCAAGCGGCAGGCCCAGGTACATCACGGCCATGAGCGACGCGCCCGCCGCCGGCAGGACGGTGGGGCCCGGCTGGCCCGCAGCCACTGCCAGTGCTCCGACGACGATGAGCGCGCTGAGCAGGAGCACTTCGAGCGGCACGGCGGTGCTGCCGACGGCGATGCACGCCCCGACCACCGCAACGGCGCACACCGTCCGTGGAATGTGCACGCCCTGCGCCGCCGTCAGCCGTGCGAACTCGAACACCGAGAGGAGTGCAACGGCGCTCGCCAGCGCCAGCGTCGCCACGGGCGGAAGAAACCACACGGTACCGATGACCACCGAGAGCAGGACGATGGCGCTCAGGACGCGCGTCATGCGAAAGGAGGCGGGTGTGCCAGGCCCGTGCGGTGTGTGCACCGCGGCGCCGCAGCCGTCATCGACCGACCACCGCCGGACGGGTGATGCCGCCGTAGCGCCGGTCGCGCTTCTGATAGGCGATGATCGCCTCGAGCAGGTCGCGTTTGCGGAAGTCGGGCCACAGCGTGTCGGTGACCCAGATCTCCGCGTAGGCGATCTGCCACAGCAGGAAATTGCTGATCCGCATCTCGCCGCTCGTCCGGATCAGCAGATCCGGATCGGGCTGGCCGGCGGTGTAGAGGAACTCGGCGAACCGCTGCTCGTCCAGCTCGTCGGGCCGGATGCCCGCTTCGAGGATGCGTCTGGCCGCCTGGACGATCTCGGCGCGGCCGCCGTAGTTCAGCGCGATGTTGAAGAGCATGCCGCCGTTGACGGCCGTCTTCTCCTCCGCCATGGACAGCTCGCGGCGGATGTCGGGCGCGAGGTCGCTCCCGCGCCCGATCACGTGAAAGCGGATGTTGTTGCGGAGCAGCGTGTTCAGCTCGAGCCGCAGGTAGCGCTTCAGCAGCGACATCAGCGTGGAGACTTCCGAGGCGGGGCGCTTCCAGTTCTCGACCGAAAAGGCGTAGAGCGTGAGCACCTGGATGCCGAGCCGCGCGGAACACTCCACGACGTCCCTCACCGACTCGATGCCGGCCCGGTGCCCCTCGACGCGGGGCAGGTGGCGCTGTGCGGCCCATCGTCCGTTGCCGTCCATGATGACGGCGACGTGCCGGGGCAGCCGCTCGAAGTTGATCTCGCGCGCGAGCGTATCCTCGGGCGATCCGGCCGTCACAACGGAAAGGAGGTCTTGGAGCGCCATCGACCGCTTCGATTGGAAAGTAAACCTTGATGATACAGGCTTTTACGGGCACGTTTCAACTCCAATTCCCAACGCCCGACTCCCAACGCCCGCTTTCGAAGGACCTGGCAGGTTTGTAGGAGTTGGGACCGTTTGGGAGTTGGGAATTGGCAGTTGGGAGTTCGCTCTTCAATACGCCACACGGACGAGAAACAGGCCGCTCGCGGGAGCCGTGGGGCCGGCCTGTGCCCGATCACGTGAAGCCAGCACCTCGGCCATCCGTCCGGGCGGCCAGCGCCCGAGGCCGATCTCCACGAGGGTGCCGGCGATCGTGCGCACCATGTAGCGGAGGAAGCCGTCCCCTTCGACCCGCAGCACGTGCGGACGATCGCAGCCGGCGCCCTCGTGCCACTCGATGCCCAGAATCGTCCGGACGGTATTGTGCACCGGGGTGCCGGCTCCCTGAAACGCGGCGAAGTCGTGCCGGCCCGCGAGCGAGGAGGCCCCCTCCCGCATCGCCTCGACGCTCAGCCGGCCGGGAACGTGCCAGACATATCGATGCAGGAACGCGGACACGAACGGCGCATTCACGATCCTGTATTCGTAGGTCTTGGACACCGCGCTGAACCGCGCATGGAACCCGGCTGGCGCCTCTTCGATCGCCAGGACCCGCACGGCTGGGGGAAGCGCCACGTTCAGCCCGCGGTGAATGGCTTCGACGGCGTGAACCGCGCGGAGCGTGACGCTGGCGACCTGCCCGAGCGCGTGCGCACCCGCGTCCGTGCGCCCCGCGCCATGCACGGTAACGGGCGCGCCCTCGAACGCCGCGAGGGCATCCTCCAGGAGTCCCTGGACCGACACGCCTTCTGTCTGCCGCTGCCAGCCGACGAGATCCGTGCCGTCGTACTCGATTGTCAGCTTGAGTGTCCGCATTGCGCGATTCGCAGGTCGCGGTTCGTTGTTCGCGGTTCGCGGTTCGCGGCAGAACAGGCGCATTCGCCCATGGCCCATGGCCGATTGCCCGTTGCCCATTTGCCGTCCAGGATGCGTTCTTCAGCCCTGTTCTACCGCGACCCTGGCTTGACGATCGCGAGCCCGCGTGCGCACATCGGGCAGGACTCGGGCGGATAGGCGGGAATCTCGAGCTTCAGCAGGGTCTGCAGCGGCAGCTGGAGCAGCGCCGCGTCGGCTCCGCGGTCGACGATGGCTGCCGCGCCGATCACGCGCGCGCCGATCGCCTCGGCCACGGCCGCGGTCTCGCGCGTGGAGCCGCCGGTCGTGATCACGTCCTCGACCACCAGCACGCGGTCGGACGGCGCCAGCGAGAATCCCCGCCGGAGCGTCAGCGATCCGTCCTGCCGTTCGGCGAACAGGGCGCGGACGCCCAGGCCGCGCGCCACCTCCTGACCGATGACGATGCCCCCCAGCGCGGGCGACAGCACGACCGTCGGCTGCAGGTGGCGCGTCCGCCCCGCCAGCTCGCGGCCGAGCGCTTCGGCGAACTCGGGATGCTGCAGCACGAGCGCACACTGGAGGTAGCGATCGCTGTGCAGGCCGGACGACAGGCGGAAGTGCCCGTCGAGCAACGCGCCCGACTTGCGAAACAGGTCCAGTACCTGCGTGTCGTTCATGTTCATCGCTCTTCGCGGCTCGTTGTTCGCGGGTCGCAGTTCGTGGTTCCCGATCCGCGAACTCCGCGAACACGAACGGCGAACCGCGACCTGCGAACCGCGAACCGCGAGATGTCTCGCTAGTTCGTTGTGCCGTTCCGCCGCAAATTGTCCTCGAAGAGCTTCAGGATCCGTTTGTACTCGTCGGCCCAGCTCGTCTCCTCGGTGAAGCCGTGGTTCTCCACGGGATAGACGGCCAGCTCCCAGTTCTCCTTCCGCAGCTCGATCAGCCGCTGCACGAGGCGCACCGAGTCCTGAAAGTGCACGTTGGTGTCTACCATGCCGTGGCAGATGAGGAGTGCGCCCTTCAGTCCCTCGGCGAAATAGATCGGCGAGCTCCGGCGGTACGCCTCGACGTCCTTCTGGGGGATGTTCAGGATGTTGGAGGTGTACCCGTGGTTGTAGTGCGCCCAGTCGGTGACCGGCCGGAGCGCGGCCCCGGCCGCGAACACGTCCGGCGTCGTGAACATCGCCATCAGGGTGATGAAGCCGCCGTAGCTGCCTCCATACACGCCGATCCGCCGCGGGTCGACCCTTTCCTGCGCCGCCAGGTATTTCGCCCCATCGACGATGTCCTCGAGATCCTTGCCGCCCATGTGCCGGTAGATGGCGGTTCGCCAGTCGCGGCCGTAACCCGAGCTGGCGCGGTAGTCGACGTCGAGCACGACGTAGCCTCGCTGCGCGAGCAGGTTGTGGAACATGTATTCG
>DATIEW010000548.1:0-2363 GCA_035455585.1 Vicinamibacterales bacterium
GGCCGCCTCGTCGCCGAGGGCAAGACCACGCAGGTCATGTTCGACTGGCAGACGATGAAGACCAAGTCCCTCGACGAGGAGACGCGCCGACGCATCGCGGAGGTCGAGGCGCTGCCCTAGGACGTCGAACGACGCGGCCTCAGGCCAGGTCGAAGGCGAGCAGCTCCGCTCCCCCGTCTCCGGAGAAGATCGACAGCTCCCGCTCGCCGGAGGCCGCGAGCCCGTCTCCCGCCTCGAGGCGCTTGCCGTTGACCTCCACCGCGCCCCTCGCGACCTGCACCCAACCGTGCCGGCCCTCTGCGAGCGGCAGGGACACGGAGGCACCGGGGTCCAGGACCGACGCGTAGAGTTTGACGTCCTGCCGAATCGCGAGAGAACCGTCCGCGCCGTCCGGAGATGCGACGAGGCGCAGCCGTCCCCGCTTCTCCGAGTCCTCGAAGCGCTTCTGGCCGTAGCGCGGCGCGTAGCCGGACTTGTCGGGCACGACCCAGATCTGCAGGAAGTGGACGGGCTCTCCCTCGGAGGCGTTGAACTCGCTGTGGCGCACGCCGGTGCCGGCGCTCATGTACTGGACGTCGCCCGGCACGATCACGGAGCCCGTTCCCATGCTGTCCTTGTGAGCGAGCGCGCCCTCCAGCACGTAGGAGACGATCTCCATGTCGCGGTGGCCGTGCGTGCCGAAACCCTGTCCGGGCCGAACGCGATCCTCGTTGATCACGCGCAGCGATCGGAAACCAGAGAACTCAGGATCGAAGTACTCGCCGAAGGAGAACGTGTGGTACGTATCGAGCCAGCCGTGGTCGAAGTGTCCCCTCTCCGCGGCGCGACGAATCGAGATCATGCGGCCTCCCCGGCTGGAACATACGCCCGGAACGGGCGGGAGGTCTCAGCCGCGCGGGGAGACGAGCTTCGGACCCTGATCCGGCGGGCAGACGCGGCCGGTGTTGGGTCCGCACAGCGGCGGGGCGGTGGCCGGCGGGGGCGGTGTCACGACGTCGCCCGGGTAGAGGTGGCGCAAGCCGGCGCCGTCATCCGCCTGCGGATGCTCCGGCGGGTTCGGGAGGCTCAGGTACTGCCGCATGACGGCCGCCTCGAGATCCTCGGTCCCTGAAAGCGAGTGGTTGCTCTGCTCCTGACCCGTCGAGTGCCCGAGTCCGAGAACGTGTCCCATCTCGTGCACCACGACGCTGCGGAACCAGGACGCGTCGTAGGCGCCGGCGCAGTCCACACGCCGCAGGTAGACCTGCGCGCCGCCGATTGGCACGTAGCGATCGCCGCGCCAGTCGGCGGGGCCTCCCGTCGGCACCGGAACCGCGATCCCCAGCACCCCGAACCCGCCGCATCCCATGGGAGAGGACCAGCCCCCGAAGGGCGTGGAGTCGGCGTCCAGGTGCACGACGACGTTGCCGCCGGCGCCGGTGCTCTGCAAGTGCAGATCCGTCCCCGACACGCCGCTCCAGGCGTCGATGGCGCTGGACAGATGCGCGCGCCCGTCGCTGCCGTCCGTCAGGTTGCTCTGGGTGCCGACGGCCGTGACCGTCGCCTCGGGCGAGCGGCCATTGTCCCAGAACCACCGCAGGAGGCAGGTCTCGCTCAGGCAATCGACGCCCGGCTCGCGGCCGCCGACGTTGACCCAGTTCCCCACGGCGAGGCTTCGGTTCTCGCGATGCAGGTCTCCGGTCGGGGGCGCCGACGGCGCCGGCGAGAAGGTCTCGCCGCGGCCCGCCGCGCGCAGCGCGTCGAGGAAGGGCTCCAGCGCGCGCGGGCGCTCGGGCAACGGCGCCGATCCCCGGCGTGCAATGACCTTCGCGGTCCCCGCCGCAATCTCGGGACGAGCGGCGAATCGGCGGCCGGACTCGTCGACGAGAACCTCGAACTTCGACAGCGCGAGCTCGGTCAGAACGTAGCCCCGGCCGGCGGGCGCGAGAAACAAGAGGACGCGGCTGCCCGGCTCGAACCTCGGCATCCCGGGCACGGTCCAGGACGACTCGCCGACGGTCCCTCCGGGCAGAAACAGCTCGAAGAGATCATCGTCGAGGCGTCCCTTGAGAACCTCGGTCGGATGGAAGCGCGTGCGCGTGTGCGGGAGCGTCCATCCCTCGAACCCCCACAGCTCTGCGGACTGATCGACGACGTCGGCGAGCACGACGATCGGCGCACGCGTCGCGAGCTCGGCGTCGGGCATTGCGACGTAGGTGGTGGCGCCCGCGGGCAGCACGCCGATCGCGCTCAGCGCGCCGACTAGCAGGATGCCCGCGAACCCCTTGCCGCGCATCGCGCTACCTCCGAAGTGTGGAGATAGCAAGCAGCGGACCATTGAGGCCCGTGCGCTCGAACGCGCAACGAATCAAGTGTTTGCATCG
>DATIEW010000549.1:0-7052 GCA_035455585.1 Vicinamibacterales bacterium
GCCGGAGGGCGCGGGCGCCCGGCCCGTGCGCGCCGTCAGCCTCGACCGGCTGCTCGAGCCGGCCCGCGCCGGCGTGATGCCGGACCTGCGTGGACTGAGCGCGCGAGACGCCGTGCGGACGCTCACCGCGATTGGCATGACGGCGCGCATGACCGGAGACGGGTTCGTCATCGACCAGTCGCCGGACCCCGGCACACCGCTCGTGCCCGGCGCGGCGTCGGTGCTGCGACTGGGCCGGCAGCTGCCGATTGGTCCTTCAGGAGCGCCACAGTGACGCTCGGCGATCTGCTGCGCGCCGTGGCGAAGCGTGCGCCGTTCGATGCCGCGGCGCTCCCGGCGCTCGACCGCAGTGCCGACTCGGAGCGGGTGACCGCAGTCGCGTACGACTCGCGACAGACATCACCGGGGGCGGTCTTCGTCGCGCTGCGCGGCCAGCATGCCGACGGGACAGGGTATGCACGCGATGCCGTTGCCCGTGGTGCGATTGCGGTCGTTGCCGAAGGCGCCGTTCCCGCCGGCATTCACGTGCCGTGGATTCGCGTGGCCGATGCCAGGCTGGCCCTGGCGGCGCTCTCCGCGGAGTACTACGGCAATCCCAGCCACCAGCTCGTTCTGGTAGGGATCACGGGCACCAACGGCAAGACGACCACTTCGTACCTGCTTCAGGCGATTCTCGAGGCGGCCGGCGTCCGCACCGGCCGGATTGGCACGGTCGGCTACAGCGACGGCTCGCGCGAGATCGAGGCCGCGCGCACGACGCCCGAGGCCCCGGACCTGCAGCGGATGCTGCGCGAGATGGTGTCGCAGGGGTGCGGCGCCTGCGTTCTGGAAGTCTCGTCCCATGCGCTGGTCCTGCGGCGCGCGGACGGCCTCCACTTCACCGCCGCGATCTTCACGAATCTGACGCGCGATCATCTCGACTTCCACCAGGACATGGAGTCGTACTACCGCGCCAAGCGGCGCCTCTTCGAGCTGCTGCCGCCGGGCGGCATCGGCGTCGTCAACCTCGATGACCGCCGCGGCAGCGAGCTCGCGGCGTTGCCGGATCGCCCGGTTAGCTACGCCATCGACACGCCCGCCGACGTCATGCCCGGGCCGCTCTCCTTGTCGCTCGAGGGCCTGGCGTTCGAGGTTCGCACGCCGCGAGGCCCGCTGCCGATTCGCTCGCGGCTCGTGGGCCGGCCGAGCGTGTACAACATCCTGGCAGCGGTCGCCGCGGCCATGGCTCTCGACGTGTCCTTCGGTGCCATCGAAAAAGGAGTCGCGAGTCTGGCGCAGGTTCCCGGACGGTTCGAAGTCGTCTCGACGTCCGGCGACGAGGTCCGGGTCGTCGTCGATTACGCGCACACCGACGACGCGCTCAGGAACCTGCTGGAGGCGGCTCGCGCGCTGGCGACGGGGCGGCTCGTCACGGTCTTCGGATGCGGCGGCGATCGCGATCGTTCGAAGCGCCCGCTCATGGGCGCGGTGGCTGCCCGCCTGAGCGATCTCGTCATCGTCACGTCCGACAACCCCCGCTCCGAGAGCCCGGAACGGATCATCGACGAGATCATCCGCGGGATTGCCGTCCCGGCCGACCGCGCCGCGGGCCGTGGAACCGGCGGTCCCAGGCCCACGCCGTATGCGGCGATCGTGGATCGGAAGAGCGCGATCGAGCGCGCGATCCGGGAGGCCGGGCCCGGCGACCTCGTGCTCGTCGCCGGCAAAGGGCACGAGAAATATCAGGTGATTGGCGATCGGGTGCTTCCGTTCGACGACGTGGAGGTGGCCAGGGCCGCGCTGGCCCGCCGCCGCTCAGGGACGCGGGTGTGAGAGCGCGTGGAACAGAGGCTGGTACTCACTGCCGCGGACGTCGCGGCCGTGACAGGTGGACAGATAGTACGGGGCGATCCCGGGATGACGATCGACCGGGTGTCGATCGACTCCCGGACGGTTTCGAAAGGGGATTTCTTCGTCGCGATCAGGGGGACGCGGTTCGACGGACACGAGTTCGTGGCCGCGGCCATCGCGCGCGGCGCCGCCGGCGCGCTCGTCGAGCGCCGGATGGATGGAGGCGACGCGCCGCTGTTGATTCGCGTGCACGACACGACGCGCGCGCTGCAGGACCTCGCGCGTCACGTTCGCCGGAGCTCCCGGGCGCGGGTCGTGGCGATTACGGGAAGCGCCGGCAAGACGACCACGAAGGAAATCACCGCGGAGTTCCTGTCCGCGCGCTACCGCGTGTTCAGGAACAGGGGAAACCTGAACAACCACATCGGCCTGCCGCTCTCGCTCATGGAGCTGCGGTCGAAGCCTGACATCGCTGTCGTCGAGTTCGGCATGAACCATCCCGGGGAGATTCGGACGCTGGTCGGCATCGCCGAGCCCGACGTGCGCGTGTGGACCAACGTCGGAGACGCGCATCTCGGCTTCTTCGCCACGCCGGACGCGATCGCCGACGCGAAGGCCGAGATTCTCGCGCAGGCCGGGCCGGCCGACGTGCTCGTCGCCAACGCCGACGACGTCCGGGTGATGTCGAGGGCCGCCGGCTTCGCCGGCCGGACGGTCACCTTCGGGATCGACTCGCCGGCCGACGTGCGCGCCGTGGAGATCACGCCGCGAGGCCTCGATGGGACGGCGGCCCTGCTGAGCACGCCGGAAGGCGACGCCCGCCTCGAGACGCCGCTCATCGGGCGCGGCAATCTCGCCAACATCCTGGCGGCGGCCGCTTCCGCGCTGCAGTTTCAGATCCCTCTTGGTGCCATCGTGGAGCGGGCGGCCCGGCTGCGCGCCGCGAGCCATCGAGGGGAGCTGTTCCGGCTGCCGGGCGGGATCACTCTCCTGGACGACTCGTACAACTCGAGCCCGTCGGCGCTCAGGCGCGCGCTGGAGGTCGTGGCGGCCGTGACCGGCTGCGCGCGAAAGGCAGCCGTGCTCGGGGAGATGCTCGAGCTCGGCGCGCACGCCGAAGCGCTGCACGAGGAATGCGGCCGCGCGGCCGCGGCGAGCGGGCTGGATCTGCTGATTGCCGTCGGAGCGGCGCCCGCGCGAACGCTGGCCGACGCCGCGGTGGCTGCCGGCATGCCGGCGGCCGCGGTTGCATACGTGGCAACGAGCCAGGAGGCGGCCGCGCTCGCCCTCGAGCGCATCCGCCCCGGCGACTTCGTGCTGGTGAAGGGATCGCGCAGCATCGCGACGGACCAGGTGGTGGAGCGGCTGAAGCAGGAGTTCGCCTGATGCTCTTCTACCTCCACCACCTTCAATCGTACTGGCCGGTGCTCAACGTGACGCGGTACATCACGTTCCGTACGGCCGCCGCCAGCCTGACGGCGCTCGCGCTCGGCCTGGTGCTCGGGCCGTGGATGATCCGCATGCTGCGGGAGTTCCAGATCGGCCAGATCATCAGGCAGGAGGGACCCGTCACGCACCGGTCGAAGGCCGGCACCCCGACGATGGGCGGGCTGCTCATCCTGACATCGGTGCTCGTGCCGACGCTGCTCTGGGCGGACCCGGCCAATCCCTTCATCTGGATTGCCGTGCTCGCGACGAGCGCGTTCGCGACGGTGGGGTTCGCGGACGACTACTTGAAGCTCGTCCGCCGGTCGCATCATGGCCTGCGGCCGCTCTACAAGGTCGGCTGGCTGGTGCTCGTCGCGCTCGGAGTCGGCATCGCGATCCTCCTGCTGGCGTCGCACGAACCGCCGCTCTACAGCACGCGCCTGATCTTCCCGTTCTTCAAGCAGTGGATCCCCGACATCGGCTGGTTCTACGTTCCGTTTGCCGTCATCGTGCTCGTTGGCGCCACCAATGCGGTGAATCTGACCGACGGCCTCGACGGTCTCGCCATCAGCGTGTTTTCCGTGGCGGCCGCGGCGTTCACCGCTCTGGCCTACGTGTCCACGCACGTGGTGTTCGCCGACTACCTGCAGCTGCTCAAGCTCAACTCGGCCGCAGCCGAACTGACGATCTTCTGCGGCGCGCTGGTCGGCGCCAGCCTCGCGTTCCTCTGGTACAACTCCTACCCCGCCGAGATCTTCATGGGCGACGTCGGCTCGCTGGGACTCGGCGGCGCGCTGGGGACGGTCGCGCTGCTCATCAAGCAGGAGTTCCTGCTGGTGATCGTCGGCGGCGTGTTCGTCATGGAGGCCGTGTCGGTCATCATCCAGGTCGCGTCGTTCAGGCTGACGGGGCGGCGCGTGTTCAAGATGGCGCCGCTGCACCATCACTTCGAGCTCGTCGGCTGGAGCGAGCCGAAGGTGATCAGCCGGTTCCTGATCCTGGCGATCATCTTCGGGCTCTTCAGCCTGACCACGTTGAAGCTGCGATGACCGCCGCTCCATTCTCCGTTCACGGCAGGCGCGTCAGCGTGTTGGGCGCGGGGCGCAGCGGCGTCGCAGCCGCGGAGCTGCTCGTCCGCCGCGGCGCCCTCGTCACGCTGACCGACCTCCGGGAACGGATCGAGGAGGCCGACGCGCTCGCAGCGATCGGCGTCACGCTCGAGCTCGGCGGACACCGCGAGGCCACGCTGCGGAGCTCGGATCTGGTGGTGCTCAGCCCCGGCGTTCCGTCAGACCAGCCGGCCGTCGAGGGCGCGCGGGCCGCGGGCGTTCCCGTCATCGGGGAGCTGGAGCTGGCCTCGAGGTGGCTGCGCGGGCGGGTCGTGGCGATCACGGGAACGAAAGGCAAGTCGACGACCACCACGCTGGCGGGACGGATGCTCGAAGCCGGCGGGCGCCGCGTGCTGGTGGGCGGCAACATCGGGCAAGCGCTGAGCGCGCAGGTCGACCTGTCGACGGAGGACACGATTCATGTCGTGGAGGTCAGCAGCTTCCAGCTCGAGACCATCGAGAGCTTTCACCCGTGGGTCGCCGTGCTCCTGAATTTCTCACCGGACCACCTCGATCGCCACGGCACGGTGGAGGCGTACGCCGCGGCGAAGTCGCGCATCTTCCTGAACGAGACGGCGGAGGACTGGGCGGTCATCAACGCCGACGATCCGCAGGCGCTCGCGCTCGCATCTCGCGGTCGTGCGCGCCGGCTGCTGTTCTCGCTGTCGGGCCGGATCGACGAGGGGATCGTCGTCTCCAACGGAGCCATTGCCGAGCGCCGGGCCGGAGCGGACCGGCCGCTGGTGCCGCTCTCGTCGGTGAAGCTGCTCGGGGCGCACCTCCTCGACGACGTCCTCGCCGCCGCCGCCGTAGGGACGCTGGCCGGCGTCGACGACAACGCGATGATCCGCGCGGTGGAAGGGTTCACGGGGCTCGAGCACGCGCTCGAGCCGGTTGCCGAGGTTGCCGGCGTGCGTTTCGTGAACGATTCGAAGGCCACCAACGTCGAGGCTGCGCGCCGGGCGATCGAGAGCTTCAGCCGCGGGCTCGTCGTGATCATGGGCGGGAGGTACAAGGGCGGCGACTTCCGCGCGCTGGCGGCGCCGCTCTCCGGCCGCGGCGCCACGGTCGTCGCGATCGGCGAAGCCGCGCCGCTCATTCGAGACGCGGTCGGCGAAGTGTGCAGCGTGGTCGATGCGCCTCACATGTCGGCCGCCGTCCGCGCGGCGTTCGCGTCGGCGCTTCCCGGCGCGACGGTCCTGCTCGCGCCGGCGTGCTCCAGCTTCGACATGTTTCACGACTACGCCGAGCGCGGACGCGTCTTCAGGCAGGAGGTGCGGCGGCTGGAACAGGAGTGGATCGCGATGCGCGAGCAGTGAGCAGTCATCAGCCAGATTGGTGCGGCGGAGAACCGTCCGCTGGGAACGCAGACTGCCCCGGTCTGCGAGGGCGGTGTCTTCGCCCAGGGTCGGCTGATGACTGCTGACTGCTCGCGCGCACGTCTGGCCGTGCTGCCGGGCACGGTCAGCCAGGAATGTCGGTCCGTCAGAATCCCGGCTGTAGACCCGGAGTTCACTGCGTTGAGATGAACTCCGGCTGTAGTCCTGAGTCATGAGTTGTGAGTCTTGAGTAGTTCCCGCGTGTGAGGACTCCTCAGAACTCATGACTCACAACTCAGAACTACTCAACACGAGTGAATCTGGGACGGGTCCTCAGTCCCGGGACTGCGGAGTATGGCGCGAAAGCTCAAATCGGACAAGCTCCTCTTCACCGCGACGCTCCTGCTCGTCTGCACCAGCGTGGTGATGGTCTACAGCGCCTCGGCGGTGCTCGCGATGGAGCGTTTCCAGGAGCCGTACTACTTCCTGTTCAAGCAGGTCACCTGGGTCTTCATCGGGCTCTGCCTCCTGCCGATCGTCATGAAGATCGACTACCGGCAGTACCGCGAGCCGGCCGTGATCTGGACGGGCCTGGCGATCGTCGTGCTCGCGCTCGTCGCGGTGCTCTTCAGCCGTCCCATCAAGGGCGCGACAAGGTGGCTCGACGTGGGATTTCTCGGCATCCAGCCGTCCGAGCTGGCCAAGCTGGCCATCATCGTGTTCATCGCGGCGCTGCTCGAGCGGCGCATGGAGCGCATCGACGATCTTTCGTCGCTGCTGCCCGCCGGCATCGTGCTCGGGATCGTCGTCGCGCTGATTCTGGCGCAGCCCGACCTCGGCACGGCCCTCGCCGTTGTGACGATCGCCGCGGTGATGGTGTTCGCGGCGGGTCTGAGCTACACGTATCTCTTCTGCCTCTGTCTCGCCGCGCTGCCGGCGCTCTACTTCCTGGTCGTCACCTACGAGTACCGATGGAAGCGCCTGGTCGCGTTCCTCGATCCCTGGAGCAATCCGCTGGGAGAAGGATGGCAGATGATCCAGTCGATGATCGCCGTAGGGACGGGCGGCATCTTCGGCCGCGGCCTGATGGAGGGCGTCCAGAAGCTGTTCTATCTGCCGGAGCCCCACAACGATTTCATCTATGCGGTGCTCGCGGAAGAGCTCGGGCTGGTCGGAGCCAGCATCGTCCTCGGGTGCTTCTGCCTGATCACCTGGCGCGGCCTGCGAGTCGCGGTGCGTGCGCCCGACCGCTTCGGCGCGTTTCTCGCCATCGGCCTGACGACGATGATCGCGTTCCAGGCGTTCTTCAACATCAGCGTGGTGCTCGGCATGCTGCCGACCAAGGGCATCCCGCTTCCGTTCGTCA